>NZ_JAAHGT010001409.1 GCF_010672385.1 Okeania sp. SIO2F4 | reverse complement strand
GAGAAAAATTTGGTTGAAAAACTATAACCAGAGAATCAATTTCAGTAGCACAAAAGGCATCATTACTAGCTCATAGTCAAGTTATAGTAGCAACTAATTGTACTGGTTTAACCAACCTTGTATTTTGTCATCCTGGAACTAAAGTTATAGAAATTTTTTACCTAGAATATGTCATGAATTATTATTAGCTTTTGAGTAATATAGTAAGCATTCAGCCGTCAGCTAACAGCTTCCGAGACAGATTTATATTTTACACCACACAATTAATTGTATGGGTTGACAAGTCAAACAAGTTGTTTTTGTATTTCAATTTATGGCTTGAAAATGTGCTATAAGTTCAAGAAATAATTGTTTTATTCATAATTAGATATCTCAGCTGAAAGCTAATAGTTGAATGCTTACGTAATATATAGCAATCAGGAATGATTTTGAGAGAATTTAAGAAGAATTAAGAGCAATCAAAATCCTTTTATATTCTGAGTTCTGAGTTCTGAGTTCTGAGTTCTGAGTTCTGATTACCACTAAAATCTTACAACTGAAATATGATTGCTATATGTGGTTGGGAAAATTACCACTTAATAGGTAATGAATTTGATGATAACTTCTCTGGTAAACCAGCTAATAAAGATATTCTTGTTAATTTACAAAAACTACTAAACTTAATGAAATTAGCAAAAATAATCCGATATACTTGGCTCAAGGCGAGAAGAGAAGAAGAGGAATAAAAGTAATGATATAATTATCAGTAAGGTGAGCAGGAGTAACAGTAAAGTTAATGGAAAATCCACAAACGGCAGCATTAAAATTAAACCAACAAGCAGAATCTTATCTAACTCAAGGAAACTTTGATAAAGCTTATTCCACTTGTTTACAAGCTTTAGAATTAGTTCCAGATTTTCCCCCAGCTAGCAATACTATAGGGCAAATAATGGAAAAAATAGATGCCTTAGATTCGGCTATTACTTGGTACAAAAAAGCCATAGAAAAACAACCCAACTTAGCTGAAGCTCATGCTAACTTAGGGAGTGTTTATATCAAACAACAGCAGTGGGATAAAGCTGTTACCTCCTACCAAAAAGCCACCAAACTACAACCAAATTTTGCCAGTGCTTACCGTACTTTAGCAGAAATATACCATCAAATAGACAAGCCTGAATTAGCAGCTTCTTGTTGGTATAAAGCATTTACTTTAAAACCAGAATGGGCAACAGACTTAGAATATCTGAAATTAGCAAAAACTCTATTAACATACAAGCGAAAAGAAGAAGCGATCGCCTGTTATGAACAATCGCTTAAATTAAACCCAAACATCTCTCAAGCACATCATAATTTAGGAGAAATTTATAGTGGAGAAGAAAAATGGCAAGCAGCTATATCAAGA
>NZ_JAAHGT010001408.1 GCF_010672385.1 Okeania sp. SIO2F4 | reverse complement strand
TAAAGGCACGTGGATTCCTACTAAGCCGTAGCTCCTCGGTGGGTTGACATCTCACAGGCTGCTGCTACTTTGGCAGTAGTCTTATGCTTGCCTCCATGTCCGTTTTTTGTCTCGGATTGCCCACCCGCGACTAATATATTTATGGCTGCGTTTTCGTCTCTATCGTGCTTACTTCCACAATTTAGACATTCCCACTCACGAATTGATAAATCTAATTTTCCTCCTTTAAACCCACAACTAGAGCAAATTTGAGATGTGGGTTCCCAACGGCTTATTACTCTCAAATCACGACCGTATTTTTCTGCCTTTCCTTCTAATAATGTTTGGAACTGTCTCCAACCTAAATCAGAAATAGCTCTAGATAATTTACGGTTTTTAACCATACCAGAAACATTCAAATCTTCTAAAACAATTGTTTGGTTCTCACGAATTATTTCAGTAGATAACTTATGTAGAAAATCTGTTAAGCCTATCTTTCAGTTTGGCATGAAATTTAGCTACTCTCAATCTAGCTTTTTCATAGCGATTTGTACCTTGAGTTTTTTTAGATAATAACTTGCTTAGTTTTCGGTACTTCTTAATTCGTTTCTTGAGTGGTTTTGGTGCATCAATTTTTTGGCCGTTACTCAAGGTCGCAAAAGTTTTAATTCCTAAATCTATTCCTACTGAATTCTCAGTTTTAGGTACGGTTTCAGGCAAAATTTCTACTACAAAACTCAGAAAATATCTATTAGCTGAATCTTTGATTACTGTTACTGATGATGGAACATTAGGTAGTTCTCTTGACCACACAATTTTCAGTTTTCCTATTTTAGCTAAATAGACCTTATGCTGACCGACTTTAAATCCACCCTTTGTAAATCTAGCTGTTTGCTTTGACTTTCTACTCTTAAATCGCGGAGCGTTGCGAGGAACGAAGCAATCTGGAGGTCTTATAGGTTTACCTTTTCTGTTGCCTAGGGACGCCCTTATGCAACGTCCGTACATTTAAAAAAGTTTTGATAAGCTTGGTTTAAATCGTTTAAAGATTGCTGCAATGGAATAGCAGAAACTTCTGATAACCACTCTCTATCTTCAGTTTTTTTAGCTTGAGTAATAAACTGTTTTTGTAGTTCTGAGTTAACAGGCTTCTTCTCTCCAAATTTGTACTTTTCAGGGGCACCAAGCTAGACTATCATTCCAGACAACACGGACACAACCAAATAGTTTTGCGCTCTCGGTTTTTTTGTCCCGGTGTTGGATATATACGGTACTTAAATCTCCCTTTCTTGACATCCTCCCGACGCTGCTCTCACGAGACAGCGCGGGATTCCCTAACAGTGATGCTAGGGACTTTCTGCTTCAATGCACCCGCCTGACGAGATTTACTCCCAGAAGGTCTTACAGTCGCTCCAC
>NZ_JAAHGT010001407.1 GCF_010672385.1 Okeania sp. SIO2F4 | reverse complement strand
ACCACAAAAATGTCTTTCTGGAAATTGAAATACTAAACCACCCAGTTGTTGTAAATGTTCGGAAGTTAATTTTTGCTCTCGCCAGTATATTTCTCCTTTGGAGCATTGAGCTAGACCAGCTAATATTTCTAGTAATGTAGTTTTGCCCGAACCACTACGACCAATAATTAGACCCATTTGTTGAGGTGCTAGTTCCATATTAATATTGTTGAGGATAGGAGTGGTACTAGCTGCTGGATGATAATACAAGTTTTTGAGATATAGCATTTAGAACTTAAAAGTCAAAAGTCAAAAGTCAAAATTATAGATTGATAAGGCTTTGAGAATTTTGTAGCTAATATAGAATCAAGTTATATAGTATATGTTTATAATTCTATAATTACTTTAATATTCAATCTCCCCTACTGCCCTACTCCCAACTATATAATAAATATTCAACCGGATTTGATATGAGGGGTTATTTTAACCAGCCTACACTAAGTTTATTCAATATCTTTATTTGTTATTTACAATCAGTAATTATTCTGAGTTTGTGTTAAAATTTACTCTGGATTTAGTATTGCAGAAAAAATTATATAGCGATCGCTGAATCAGATGTGAGAATTGAGATGTTCCTTAAAAGTAGAGAATATAGTAGTTATCTGATGATAATAGATACATTTTTTTCTTCTTCTCTGTTCCCTGTTCCCCGTTAAGTGTTCCCTAAAAGTATCCAATATCTCACAACTTAAATTATATTGCTATAGTTATAGCCATTATCAAATTGGGGAGATACACAAGTTTTGGATTTGAGGAAAAAGGGTACAGAGAATAGGAAATAGAAAAAAATACTTAACCTTTGAAGAGAACCTCTATATAATCTAGCTAAAATAATAACACAGAATCTGAGAAATTGAAAATCATAGTTAGTCTGAAAATAACTTATGCTAAAAACCTTATTTAGTTGGTGTAAAAAATTTCCAGTATTGAAACAAATATCAGTTTTTTCTAGTGCTACTTTAGTCAGTTTAAACTTTTGGGTAACTCCAGCAATAGGAGACCCATTTCGTCAAAAAAATTCGATTGAAATAGGAGAAAAAACTGAAGCTGCTTTTCAAGCTATGTTTGCAGAAGGAAACTATAAACAAGCAAGAGATTATCTGAAAATAGCTGAGTCTGAAGAAATAGGTGAGCCTCTTGTTTATGCAATGATATCTTCCTTACATTACTTAGATGAAAATTGGGAATCACTAAAATTGTATGCTGAAAAAACTACGGAAGTAGCAGAAAATTTAATTGCAATTAATCCCGTCCGTGGTAATATTTACGTTGCAACGGGTTACTTTCTAGAAGGTGCTTATATTATATCTACTGAAGGTACGTTAAAATGAGCGCCGAAAGCTTTAGAAAAACTCAGAAAAGTTTTCAGTCATTTTGAGACAGA
>NZ_JAAHGT010001406.1 GCF_010672385.1 Okeania sp. SIO2F4 | reverse complement strand
GGTTGCTCAAAATCACCGTTACAAAAATAACTTCTCAATTCTCAATTCTCAATTCTCAATTCAATACATAAAATCACCTTCAATTAAAGCCTGAAATTTAGGATTCAAATGAATATTACCAAAATCAGTATCAGTTCTTGCCATCTCTCGGTAAGGTTTACCAGCACCGAAATTAATTGCTTGTTCCAAATTTTCAATGGCTAAATATACCTTCTCCTGCAAAGCATAACAACGAGCTTTATTATAGTAAGCCAAAGAATAATCTGGTTTAATTTTTATCGCTTCATCAAAACAAGCGATCGCCTCATACCACTCTCCTAAATTTGACAAAGCTTGACCTAAATTATTCCAAGCTTCCTGATAGTCTAGTTTAATTTCTATTGCTTTCTCATAACTAACAATTTCCCCTTCCGTATCCTCTAAATAAAATAAAGTTCTGCCTTTAAAATTCCAAGCTGCATAATGATTTGGTTTAAGTTTTATTACCTGTTCAAAACATTTCAAAGCTTCCTGATACCTTCCTAGCTCAAATAATGCCTGACCTTGATTATCCCAAGCTTGATATAAATTGGGTTTAATTTTTGTTACTTGTTCGTAATTTTCAATAGCTTTTTGGTAATATCCTAAACTATTCCAAGCATTTCCTAAATTGTACCAAGCTTGATATAAATCTGGTTTAATTTGTATCGCTCCCTCAAAAGAACTTATTGCTTCCCGATATCGCTCTAAATCATTCAGTACATTCCCTCGATTATACCAACCTAAATGAGAATTTGGTTCCAGACTTATAGCCAGATTAAAATTATTTAAAGCTAACTGTAATCTACCTATTTTTTTGAAGGCATTACCTCTATTATTCCAGGCTTCAGGGTATTCTGGTTTAATTTTTATTGCCTTATCAAAAGCAGTAATAGCCTGCCGATGTTTTCCCAATTTACTGAGATTTACTCCCACATTGTACCAGCCTTGATAGTCATCTGGGGAGATTTCTGTTTGTTCATCCATTTCATTTTTCAAGGAAGAAGGAAATCAGTTATTCAGTTATCAGTTATCAGTGATTAGTTATCAGTTACCAGTTAAATCCTTTTTCTAGTTTTCTTAAAATTATCAGGTAATAATTTAACTTCTCAATTCTCAATTATCAATTCATTATAACCAGTTATCAGTTATCAGTTAAATCCTTTTTCTAGTTTTCTTAAAATTATCAGGTAATAATTTAACTTCTCAATTCTCAATTATCAATTCATTATAACCAGTTATCAGTGATTAGTTATCAGTTATCAGTTATCAGTTATCAGTTATCAGTTAAATCTTTTTTCTAGTTTTCTTAAAATCATCAAGTAAGAATTTAACTTCTAAATTCTGTATTCTGAATTATGAATTCTAAATTCATTAAACCTCTTGCAAAATTTTTAATTAAACCAATTCAAGA
>NZ_JAAHGT010001405.1 GCF_010672385.1 Okeania sp. SIO2F4 | reverse complement strand
ATACCAATTTCCCAAAAGATTGTTACAATAAAATAGGTACAAAATTATTAAGTGATTGCAGTTATTAGATGAGAACGAAAACTCAAATATTAGAAACAGAATCTGAATTAAAAAAACTGTTGTCCCAGGAAACAGATGGCCGTATAAAAGAAAAATTACAAGCACTTTACTGGTTAAAAACGAAAAAGCTATATACTATCGGACAAATAGCAGAGTTGCTGGGTTGTCATCGAGTTACAGTACAACGTTGGTTTGATGAATATCGTCAACGGGGAATAGAAGGAATATTAAACAGAAAAAAAAGTCCTCGAAGGCCAAGAGCAGTACCACCAGAGATCGTCAATCAACTGACCAAAGAACTCACATCTCCCGAAGGTTTCTTGAGCTATGGTGAAGTTCAACAATGGCTGCAAGTGTTTTATGATTTAAAAGTTAAATATAGAACAGTACATGAGTTGGTCAGATATCGGCTGAAAAGTAAACTGAAAGTACCACGACCCCTAAGCATTAAGCAAAATTTAGCAGAATTTGAAGAGTTTAAAAAAAACTAGATTTGAAAATCTTAAAAAAAATAACAATTAAGGAAAAACAAAATTTAAGAGCTGAGAAAATTAGATATTGGTGTGAAGACGAAACAAGAATTGGCCGGAAAACTATCACTGGTAAATTATTAACACGAATGGGTATTAAACCCATAGGGAAACACCAATGGCTCTTTAAGTATTTGTGGCTTTATGGTTTGATAGAACCTCAAACAGGAGAGAGTTTTTTCTATGAATTTAGCCATTTAGACACGGTGTGTATGGAAAAATATTTGGAGTTATTTGCACAAAAGTATCCTAATGATTTGCATATCATTCAATTGGATAATGGACCTCTACATCAAAGTTTAAATATGTCAATTCCTGAGAACATAATTTTTTTATTTCAACCGCCTTACTCTCCAGAATTAAACCCCATCGCGCATACTATGGTTAGAGATAAAAAGAAAATTAAAATGGGAAATATTTGAGAATTTAGATGAGCTTAGGAAAAGGTTGACATCTATAATTACAGGATTAACTTCACAGACAATAGAATCTCTAGGAGGATGGGATGTCATTTTAAAAGCTTTATTAAAGGCTGGAGTTTAGTCCCTAATTTACTCCTATTCCCTATTCCTGATTTTGTGAGTGTAGTAATGTTCAATTGCATTTATATGACTATTTTCTAGCCATTAAAGTTCTGCAAGTTTTCCATCGCAATTCATAAATTTTTTCCTTAACAACCTGATTAATCAGCAATTCAAACCTCTCCTGACTCTATAGAAGGATGGGTAGTTTTTGTATGGTTATTTTGGTTTTTGGTAGTTAAGCGATCGCCACAGAGTAGTTGCTATCGCTTAATAATTTTATACCTATTCTATTGTAACAATATTTTTTGAAATTGGTAT
>NZ_JAAHGT010001404.1 GCF_010672385.1 Okeania sp. SIO2F4 | reverse complement strand
GTAAGTAAGGAGGGAAGCATACTTTCCTTGACAAAAGATGGAAAAAATGGTAATTCAGGATTTTCTTACTTTCAGAAACTTTCCCAGAGTCCTACCTTCGTAACTATAGTACGGTCGGGAAGAGCTTGGATAATGCCCAAGAAAAATTACTGGAGACTATGTTACGGCATTGCTATCATGACTCCAGATAACTATTTATTGGCAGATTTGTCTAGAGAGTATCCATCTCCATTACCAGGATGCACAAAACATGACCCAAGTCAACATCAGATATTTGACCTAGAAGAACTACCCCCCCTAGAGAAAATTAATGGTAAGGTAGCAATATTATCAGTATTATCGGGAAATGTATATTTTCATTGGATGGTAGACCTGCTACCTAGAATAGAGATATTACGTCAGGGCATAAATTTAGAAGAGATAGATTGGTTTGTAGTTAATGACCATCAACAACCTTTTCAACGAGAAACATTAAAGAGTATTGGTATTAAAGAAGAGAAGATTTTAGCAAGCGATCGCCATCCTCATATTCAAGCAAAAGAATTAGTCGTACCCTCATATCCTAGTTACCTGGGATGGTTACAACCTTGGGGATTAAAATTTCTCAGAGAAGAATTTCTCAAAGATATAAATATTAATAGGTCAGAGTTATCAGAAAGAATATATGTAGGCAGGAGTAATGCTAGGTATCGCCAGGTAATTAACGAAGAAGAGGTAGTAAAGATATTATGCCAGTTTGGTTTTACTTATGTTACTCCAGAGTCAATGTCTCTAGAAAATCAGATTGCCATTTTTGCTCATGCCAAGATTATAGTGGCTCCTCATGGAAGTGGTCTAACAAATATAGTATTCTCTAACCCAGGGACAAAAGTTATTGAATTTTTTTCACCCCACTATCTTAGATACTATTATTGGCATATTAGTCGATTATTAGGATTGGAGCATTACTATCTTATTGGTGAAACATTTGGTTGTTATCCGATTAGAAATATAATGTATGAAAGTTCCTTAGTGGAAGATATTTTGGTGAATTTAGATTCACTCAATCAAATGCTGAAAGTTATAGGTATTGTTTAACTAGCTATCAGTTTTTAGCATTCAGCTATCAGCTATGAGTTATTAATTCATTATCTTGTCAGGAGTAATTAGTCTTTAAGGAGAACTAAAAGTTATGAATAAAAAGGTGATCAGCTAACTTTAGTAAGTTATTATTTTAAAAAGTTATTGGCATAGAATTACTCAATGAAATTCTTGTCAGAAAAAGTAAGTCAAGATTTGATTGACTCCTTACTGGTTTGTTCCTGGAACAGAAAAAACAAGAGCATGAGAAATTCAACAAATCTAGGCAGAAAAAGTCAATAAAAGTTGGGCTTGACTCCTTTTGGTTTATTCCTGGAATATAAAAAATAAGAGCATGAGAAACTCACAAAATCTAG
>NZ_JAAHGT010001403.1 GCF_010672385.1 Okeania sp. SIO2F4 | reverse complement strand
TGCCTTGTAGGGAAGGGGGTTGGGGGAGAGGTCTCCATTGACTCGCTCTTTACCCACATTTTCAAGCTAGACGCGCTACTACTAGCACGTCTAGACTAAAGTTGTAGGTAAAACTTCTCCCCTCTCCTGCTTTTGAGAGGGGTTGGGGGAGAGGTCTTCATTAACTCGCTCTTTACCCACATTTTCAAGCTAGACGCACTACTACACTGATTACTTCCTATTTCCCAAAGTGTGCATTGATTCCTTATTAACATCCTAATTTAAATTGATTATTGAAAAGTAAATAACAAACTAATTCCTACTACTGCCACCAAGACTCCAAAAACTGACCTAATACTTATTTTTTCTCCCATTTGAGCAGCAATAGGAATGATAAATATTGGACTGGTAGCTAAAAGAGTTTGAGCGATACCTGCGGGAGCAAATTTGAGAGAAGTTTGTTGTAACCAAATTGCTAAATAAGTACCGCCAAAAGTTGTAATAAAAATTCCACCTACAAGTTTCACTGACCAATTTATTTCTCCTAATCTTCCCTGTCTGATTCTCTGCACAAGCAACAACAATACAACAATAATTGTGCCTCCAATTAATCTGAATAAAGTGCTCCATAAAGGAATAATATCTGAGGAAAGTAGAGCAAAACGGGAAATAATTATACCAGTAGAATTAGCTATTGCTGCTAATATTGCCCAGACTATTCCTTGTTTAATATTAATATTACTAATTGCTGCACCAGGAGTTCTTTCTGAAATTACCCAAGCTACACCTATTCCTGTAATTAAAATTCCGCACCAAGCACCAAAAGTTAATTGTTCTTCTAAGAAAATTAAACCTAGTAAAGCTGTTATTGGAGGAGATAGAGTTGCCATTAGGAGAGTTCTTCTTGCGCCCATATTTTTGAGGGCAGAAAAAAAAGCAGTATCTCCTAAACCAATACCAATAATACCGCTCATTAGAAATAAATTAATCGTAACTAAGTTTACTTCTGTCTGAAGTTTGCCACTAATAATTAAAGTAAGAAAAATCAGAGCGATCGCTATTAAACCTTTGAATAAATTTAATTTTAAGGGAGATATTTTCTGACCAAGTAAGCTATAAAATGCGGAAGATACTGCCCACAAAAATGCACCACTTAAGGCAGCTAGTTCCCCTTGAAAATTAGTAATTAATTGTTGCATAAAAGAAAGAAGGAAGAAGAAAGAAGGAAGAAGGAGATTTCAACCCTTGGCGGGACATCTTCTGTCAACCAATATCCTTTGAGTATTTTAAAAGTAACTTATTTAGACATAAAATTAAATACAAAATCCTTAATTAACAAGAATATGGACATAATATTTAATAAAAATACTGGGAATGATAATATTGGATCGAGCCTCCATCCTTGAAATATTAAAATCCATCCACACAATAACATTCCTACCGGAACAAAAACTAATTA
>NZ_JAAHGT010001402.1 GCF_010672385.1 Okeania sp. SIO2F4 | reverse complement strand
CTTCAGTTTCCTAGATAATGAAGCAGGATTTAGTATTAGTGAAAGTTTGATTCCTTACAAACCAAAAGATCCCTATACTCAAGTTTTATTAGCAGGTTTAGTTAATTCTCTGCGAGTAATGATTTTAGGAATTTTCTTCACAACAATAGTCGGAATATTGGCAGGTATTGCTAGTTTTTCTGAGAATTGGTTACTGCGGAATTTGAATCGAGTTTATGTGGAAGTTGTCAGAAATACTCCTTTATTATTGCAATTATTTTTCTGGTATTTTGCAGTTTTTTTCAGTTTGCCTAGACCTCAAGAAAAATTAGAATTACCAGGACCAATATTTATGAGTAAACGAGGAATAGCTATTCCTTGGCCGGAAAATACTTTGAATGTTTGGTTATGGTTAATAGTTTTAGTTGTAGGAGCGATCGCTGCTATGTTTATTTGGCAATGGCGGAATAAATTAATGACAGAAAAAGCAGCATCTGGTCAACCACAAATTATTGCATTAATTAGTATGGGAATTATTGCCATATTTATTATTATATTTGGATTGGCTTGGCAAGCACCTATTGCAACAGAAACAGGAGGAACAGAAGGGGGATTAAATTTAACTTTAGAACTCTCAGCTTTACTGGTGGGATTAGTATTTTATACAGGTGCTTTTATTGCGGAAATTGTTCGTTCTGGAATTCAAGCAGTGCCGAAAGGGCAATGGGAAGCAGCTAGGTCTTTAGGATTAAAGTCTGGTTTAGTCATGCAGTTGGTGATTTTTCCCCAAGCATTAAGAGTTATGATTCCGTCATTAAATAGTCAATATATGAACTTAGCAAAAAATTCTAGTTTAGCAATAGCTATTGGTTATCCAGATTTATATGCTGTGGCTAATACTACTTATAATCAAACAGGTCGTCCAGTAGAAGTTTTTATTTTAATTATGGCAGTTTATCTTTCTATAAATTTGACAATTTCATTGTGTATGAATTTCTTGAATAAAAGTGTTCAATTAACAGAAAGATAATAGGTAGTCCTGCTCGCCTCATGGTAGATATGAACAAGCAATACCTACTACGGGAGCAAGATCCCTGACAAAAATAATTACAATGCACCACTAGATAATATAAGAAAGTTGTAGTGGTGGGTTTAATCAAAATATTTGATAAATTAGCAATTTATTCCTAAAAACCCGCCATACTAAGTTGCGTTTATTTATCCTCTAATATCAAGTCTAATTAGGGCTGGCTGATTAATTATCGCGCGCATTGATAGGTAAAGGAAAGTGCCTTCTTAGATTCCCAAAAGTGCTCTTGTTTTAGTATATTACGCTCAAAAAGGAGCGCATTTTGGGAAAATTAAGGACATAAAAATTGAGGGATAATTCTTACTCCTACCTCCTCTATAATTCCCATAACTCCTGTCTCCTGACTCCTACCCCTATCACTCATACTTTATTCC
>NZ_JAAHGT010001401.1 GCF_010672385.1 Okeania sp. SIO2F4 | reverse complement strand
ACCAAACTTTGAACTTGAGTCACCAAATCTAATTGACTATCTGGATCGAGTAAAGCTGTAGGTTCATCCAAAAGTAAGATGTCACAGTTGCGGGCAATAGCACCAGCAATAGCAATTCTTTGTTTTTGTCCCCCGCTCAAAGCATATATAGGTCGCCTTTGTAGTTCCAATAAGTTTACGGCACTCAAAGCATCTTCTACCCGATGACGAATTTGAAGTTGAGACAATCTCTCTTCAACTAACCCAAAAGCAACATCTGCTCCTACTGTAGGCATTACAAGTTGATGGTCAGGATTTTGAAAAACAAAACCTATTTTCCCTTCAAAATGAATTGTTCCAGACTGAGGAGACAAAAGTTTTGCCAATAATCTTAACAAAGTTGATTTACCACTGCCATTAGTACCCAAGAGCATCCAAAACTCTCCCTTGGGTACTTTTAGAGAACAAGAGCGCAATACTTGGCTGCCATTAGGCCAATTAAAACAAATATCCTCTACTAAAATTGCTGGATGAGTAACTTTAATAGTTTTATCCTTTGGCTTCATTGGGTCAGGGCTACAAAACCAGGTGGTCTTCCAGTAGCAGCAGCACCAGATTTTTGGGAAATTTGAACACCAGAAACTTCACTGATTACTACAGCAATCTTTTTCTCTGGCATTTTCTCACAAGTAAGTTCTAAAACTTGAGGGTTTCCAGAGCGAATAGACTCAACGACTTGTTGATAAACAGCTTCAGCATCCTCAGCGGACTTACGTTGTACTGAGAATGGCACAGGGGTGTACTTCACAATGATGTCAATAGTGAACATTTTTTAATTTAGTGACCTTGAAGGGTAATTTTATCCCGTTTTAACTGCAAGCAGTATAACGAGAAATTTCCAACCTTGCGGATAGGGCTTCTTGTTTCAAAAGCTGTTTATCTCTCAACATACATTTTTACTACTATATAACCCATCCTAGGTATTTTTTAAATTCTATGTGAATTTTACAACATTTTCAACTCACTATATTATGAGGAGGTTGTATAGCGAATTGAGATGGGGACTGAAAAATCTAAAATCTAATAAAATAATGTCTGGAAAAACTCATTTTTCTGGTTGCCCCAATCAAAAATTACCTTTATAATGAAAATCACGGTAATAAAACTAAACAATGTTTACAAAATCTCTCATATTCTGCTCAAGTAGAAAACTACTATTATATATATAGTGGTTGAGAAAAAACATTAGCCGTAGTTATCATAATTATTTGGAGAATTCCTTAATGACTGTAGCAGTCGGACGCCCACAATCTCAAAGAGGACCATTTGATGTCCTCGATGACTGGCTCAAACGCGATCGCTTTGTATTCGTTGGTTGGTCTGGTATACTCTTGTTTCCATGTGCCTTCCTGGCTATTGGAGCTTGGTTAACTGGCACTACCTTCGTTACTTCTTGGTATACCCACGGATTAGCTAGTTCTTACTTAGAAGA
>NZ_JAAHGT010001400.1 GCF_010672385.1 Okeania sp. SIO2F4 | reverse complement strand
ATATAGCAATGAGCGCTGGCATCTTTACATATTACATAGATATTTATAATGTAACATAAAAGTAACTGTATGAGCTGTATTTTTCATAAATTAGGCGATCGCTAAAGGTTAAAGTTTTAAGGATGCGTGTAATGGTATTGACAATTTACAGTTTATAGCTTAGGATTCTTTACTTTAATATATTCAAATAAAGTTTGAGTGCTATGGTATATCCTTACAGTCAAGATTTGCGTGAACGGGCTCTTGACCTCATTATTAATGGTATGTCTATCAGTCATGTGAGTCGTTTATTAAATATAAGTCGGCCTACTCTTCATCAATGGCGAGATATATATTTAACCACAGGTTCAACAGTCCCAAAAGCCAATGTACCTCCCCCTCAGATCTCTAAAATTAAAGACTCGGAGAAATTTGAAAAGTTTGTTGAGGACAATCACACTCAAACTCATGCGTCAAATGGCTGCAAAATGGGGAAATTGTAGTCGTTTTACTATTAGTAGAAGTTTAAAAAAACTTGGTTTTACTCGTAAAAAAAACATATGGTTATCAAGAAAGAGATGAACTAGAAAGAGAAGAGTTTGGCTTAAAACTGAATCAAATAGACAAAAAAAACATTGTTTATGTAGATGAAGCCGGAATAGATAATAGAGAAGATTATCCTTATGGTTATGGGGTTAAAGGCATTCATAGTACCAGGCATGAAGTCCGGAAAAAGAATTGAGAGAGTCAGTTGGTAGAGAGCTATAAATCAATCAAAAATGTTTGCTCCTTTAACATAGAAGGGCAGTTGTAATCGTGACTTGTTTGAGAACTGGTTGGAAAATTGTTTACTACCAAAATTACAACCAGGACAAGTGATTATATTGGATAACGCAACGTTTCATAAATCAGTTTATATTGAAGAATTAGTGGCCAAGCAAGGGTGTGAAATCTGGTATTTACCACCATACTCACCAGATTTTAACAAGATAGAACGCTGGTGGTTTGTGTTAAAAAATTGGCTCAAACAAAGACTCAAGAAATTTGATAATTTTAGAGATTGTGTGGATGCAGCTTTTATGGAAAATCCTCAAGTTTTTCCGTAGTAGTGAAAGATATCAATTATTAATATAGGATTTAGTTGCTCTTTGAGGGGATTCTCCAGAGGAGACGCTTCGCGAACGCACTCACATAAGACTGTGATTTTTTTGTTGTCAGTTCAATCAAAGTGCAACGCTATCATACCAATTTTAAAAATGGCAGCCATGGGATAATTATTGCCAGCAAAGGATTTCCTGACATCTATTTGTGAAATTATTTTTTCATGCATGGTATCAAATTTTAAGGTGAGTGGGATTGCACCTTCGTTCCGCTGTCGCGATTGCCGGAGGCACAGCGAAGCTATCGCATATCAAAAATGTCGGTCATGTAGCAAGTTTTATACTACACACAAAGACAGTAGTAGTATGTATGCATTGATGCCAGCGCTCACTGCTATA
>NZ_JAAHGT010000140.1 GCF_010672385.1 Okeania sp. SIO2F4 | reverse complement strand
TTTCTACTTGTTAAACGCTGCTCTCCCAACTCAAAAATTACCTGACCTTCGTCAAATCTTAAAGTAACAGAAGAACCAGACTTACCCATCCCAATCATCCGTTCAACTTCCCTTAAAGCTTTTGCCGGAATTGTTGCTTCAAACTCTGCAATTTCTTGTACGGGCGATTCGCGAATCGCCCCTACCTCTGTTTCTTCCTCACCCTCTGGTGTTATACTTTCAGTCTCTACTATTGCCAACCTATGGCCATCTGTCGCAGCAAATACTAAACCATCTGGTTGTACTTTTAAATGTACTCCCGTTAATACTTGTTTCGTTTCATCAGGACTTGTGGCAAATAGAGTTCCTTTCAAACCATTAATTAAAGCTTCGGGAGGTAAATTTACAACCTCCCCATCTTCCACATTTGGTAATTCTGGATATTCCTCCCCTCCCATACCTCTGACTTGATAACGTCCAGATGTAGAAGTAAGAGTAGCGATCGCTTCCCCTTCATCATCATCAATCGTAATGTTACCGTCCGGTAGTCTGGAAACAATATCGTTAAATAATTTGGCAGGTAAAGTAAAAGTTCCACCAGTTTCTACAACTGCTGAAAAACTGGAACGAATTCCTAAACCTAAGTCAAAACCTGTTAACTCTAGGCGTTGATTCTCTACATCTGCAGTTAATAAAACATTTGCTAATACTGGGTGATTAGGTCGAGAGGGAACTGCACGACTAACTAGAGAAAGGTTACTACTTAAATCACTTTGAGTACAAGTTAATTTCATTGGAGTTTAGTTATTTAACAAGGAACAGGAGGTTTTTTGAACAAAACTCACCTCGAACTGAAATCCTAGCATTCTTAACTTGAGTAATCTAGACCTCTGACATGAGACGAAAAATATCAGTAATAAAATCTCAAGTTAATATCTGTGGAAAATGTGGAAAACTCCAAAAAATCTTTACTGGATCAATGATTTTACAAATCAATAGCCTGTGGAAAACCTGTGGAAAAATCTATTTTTGGGTCAAGAGAAAATTTGAGATTTTTGATAGCTTCAATTTTTTAGATACTCCAACCCGATAAAATATCCTCATCTTTCCAGTATTTATACTTCAGGTATCAGACCCAGACCTAATAGCAGTTTTCATTAATATAGAATACAGAGATTTTGCCTTAAAGGCACTTATGCTGAGGGTACAGAGAGAGCAGAAGTTTTGTAGTCAACATTTTGGAAAACCGCTATAAGATTCAGATTGGGACTTTTGCTATTTGATTTGAAATGTTTGAGACCAATTAGATTGTAGATTTGATATTTTTCCACAAGTTTTCCACAGGCAAAACAGTTTTTGCAAATCAAAACTCAAAAGTCATAATTATATATTTTCATCCAATCTGAATTGTGAAATATTGTAGGCTTTTAGGCAATAGCTTCAGAAGGCAACAGACAATAGAGAAGAAGGAAAAAAACTGTATTTTATGTATAAGATAACCACTATATTCTAGACTTTTAGGGAATAGTCAAATTCTCACATCTGATTTCTGATTGGATAGTCTTAAAGATGTAAGGATTTGGGTTGGTAAATCCCTTCAATTGTCATAAGGTAGACGAGCAAAATCCTTACTTGTTTACCACTATCCCTGATTGCTATATAAGTTTTTTTGTTTAGATTAAGATACAATATTTGAGGTTTCATGGAATCCTTAACTGAATAGAGTTATGTCAATAAGGAGAAACTTTTGTTCTCTAGTTCTTTAATATTCTCCTTATTGTTTCTACTGACTAATCACGACTAGAAAAATTAATCCGATCGCTCAACTGTCGAATGGTTTGAGCTAAATTCAAGTCACTACTTTGTAGCTGACTAATTTTTTCACAACTATACAAAACAGTGGTGTGGTCTTTTCCTCCAAAAAACTCTCCAATTTTTGGCAAACTCAAATCTGTATGTTGTCGCATCAAATACATACCAACCTGTCTTGCCAAAGTAATTTCTCGCTTTCTAGAACTACCTTTTAAATCCTCTATAGATACATTAAAATTTTCCGAAACAACCTTAATCACTGCCTCTGGTGATGCCTCCAATTTTTCCGTTTGTGGATTTAAAATAGGTGAAATATTCTCCACAGTCATTGGCAAACCAGAAATAGAAATATAAGTAACAACCCTAGTCAAAGCACCCTCCAACTCCCGAATATTTTTAGGATATCTAGTAGCAATATACTCAATTACATCCCTAGGCAAAAGCATATTTTCATACTCAGATTTTTTCAGTAAAATTGCCATCCTAGTTTCCAGATCGGGAGCTTGAATATCTGCAATTAATCCCATAGAAAACCGAGAGCAAAGACGCTCTTGTAAACTAGGAATTTGATTTGGAGGTCTATCAGAAGCTAATACTATTTGTTTGCCAGCTTCATGCAAAGTATTAAAAGTATGAAAAAATTCCTCCTGAGTATATTCTTTACCTTCAATAAATTGAATATCATCTACCAACAAAACATCTGCAGCTCGATAATGTTCCCTAAAACCTTGGAGACTATCTTTACGAATAGCAGCAATCAAATCATTAGTAAATTTTTCTGTAGAAACATAAAATATTTGAGAATCAGGAAAAATCTCTAAGCGATAATGACCAATAGCTTGCATTAAATGAGTTTTACCTAAACCGACTCCACCACATAAAAATAAAGGATTAAACTCTCGCCCTGGAGACTCTGCGACTGCTAAAGAAGCTGCGTGAGCCATACGGTTATTCGGACCTACCACAAACCGAGAAAACATATATTTTGGATTAAGATTTGCTGGTTTAGGCTTTTGAATAGATAAACTTTCTAGAATATCAGCAGCCTTATGCTCAGGCCATATTAGTCCCAAATCTTCTTTTCTATCATCTTCACCTACAGAAGAAGTAGTTAAGTAAATTTCTACTGGGTAACCTAGAATATTATGTACAACATCAGCAATGGTTTTTATATAGTATTTCTGTAACCAATTCCGAGCAAAAGGGTTAGGGGTGCGAATTACTAAACAATTATTTTCTAATTGTTCAGCATTAGCTGTTTTAATCCAAGTTTCAAAAGTCGGTCTGCTTAACTGTAATTGCAGCCTTTCTAAAACTTGGTTCCACAAATTATCAAGAGAACTTTCCACTGCTAACCTCTTTTTTTATGTTGGTACAAATAAAAGCAAATTTAATTTATAAATTATTCAATAAAAATTTGTTGCTAAGAACCACTAAACAAGTTACATTTTTTCTCAAAATACTACTTAAAACATCAAGTTAAATTTTGTACAGAGGTTTTCTAAAAATTTAGTCAACAATATAATTTATATTGCCTTATACCATTTTCAAAAAAGAATGTTATGAATAATAAGGACAATCGTGCATACCTTACAAGATATATCCTTTTGACTAATAAGATAAATTATGAAGGAATAAATGATATCAAAGCTATTGATTCTGACTCCTGAGTTCTGAATTCTGACTCTTAAACAATCCCCTAGCTATTTGTAGCAAACATTTATCACGCTTGGTATGATAAAGTAATTATATTTTAGTTTGACAAATATAGTTTTTTATGATATGGAATTAGTACTAAACAGAAGTAAAGTAAAATTAGTTAAAAAGCTGCTTTATGTAAGCAGCAAAAGGTTAATATTAACATTTAACTAGCTATCAGCTAAAATTCCGAGTAATTTTTGTTTCTCCAGTGGGACAGCATGGGGAATTAAAAACAAACCTCAGGATACGGAACCAATATGTTGACTCCCTGAGAAGCCTAAATCTCACTCTTAGGTCATTGTGGGAAATGCAACCTAACTCATATAACCAATCTATATAAATGGCACAAACTTTATTATTTAATGCTCTCCGTGCAGCCATTGATGAAGAAATGGCTCAAGACCCGACTGTATATGTTCTTGGTGAAGATGTGGGTCACTATGGAGGGTCCTACAAAGTTACCAAAGACCTTTATCAAAAATATGGGGAACTACGTGTCCTTGATACTCCCATTGCAGAAAATAGCTTTACAGGAATGGCCATAGGTTCAGCTCTGACTGGATTACGGCCTATAATAGAAGGTATGAATATGGGATTTTTATTATTGGCCTTCAACCAAATTGCCAATAATGCTGGAATGTTACGCTATACCTCTGGTGGCAATTTCAAAATCCCATTAGTGATTCGTGGTCCTGGTGGTGTGGGTCGCCAGTTGGGTGCAGAGCATTCTCAAAGATTAGAAGCCTATTTTCAAGCTGTTCCTGGTCTGAAAATAGTAGCTTGTTCAACTCCATACAATGCCAAAGGTTTACTTAAGGCAGCTATCCGTGATGAAAATCCGGTCTTATTTTTTGAGCATGTTCTTCTCTATAACCTCAAAGAAGACTTACCAGAAGAAGAGTATTTGTTACCTCTAGATAAAGCAGAAGTGGTACGGAGTGGAAAAGATGTTACTATCTTGACCTACTCCCGAATGCGTCATCACGTTACCCAAGCAGTAAAAACTTTAGAAAAACAGGGTTATGACCCAGAGGTTATAGACCTAATATCTCTCAAACCCCTCGATTTTGAAACCATTGGTACTTCTATTAGGAAAACTCACAGAGTGATTATTGTTGAAGAGTGCATGAAAACAGGTGGCATTGCTGCTGAGTTAATTGCCTCAATTAATGAAAGATTATTTGATGAATTAGATGCACCTGTTCTGCGATTGTCTTCTCAAGATATTCCCACACCTTATAATGGTACACTTGAAAGATTAACAATTGTACAACCAGAACAAATTGTTGAAGCAGTACAAAAAATGGTGGCAATGAAAGTTTAACTCCAAGGAAGAAGGAAGGTAAGCATTCAGCCGTCAGCTACCAGCTATGATTTATTAACTCATTATCGTGGAAGGATGGATTAGTCTCCAAAGGGAATTAAAAGTTATGAAGAAAAAGGTTATCAGCTAACTTTAGCAGTTGCTTGATTCTTTCAAAATCTGTTTGCGTAGCATTCCGCACGAAAGGCTAAATGCTAATAGCTGAATGCTTATGAAGGAAGAGGAAAAAAAGGAAACTTTTTTGATTGAAATCAACTCTTATTTCCTATTTTCTCCTTCTTACTTCCTTATGATAAAATTCCCAACTGAATGCTTCCAAGTTCATTCCTATTTCTTCCTTATTAATTCCTCGAATAAGTTGTAAAGTATTTTGGGTATATACTTTGTTTAAGGGGTATCTGTATCTATTATATATATATAGTAATCAGGAATGATTTATGATATGTTTAAGAACATTTAAGTATATTTAAGAACATTTAAGATAAATTCAAATCCTTTTATGTTCTAATTTATGTACGTCGCCAATCCGACGGCTACCCTAGGTAACTTCTAATTACTATAAAATCTTACAAATGAAATATGATTGCTATATAGCAATTAGCTATCATGCTCCATTTTTTATTTTCCTATTTATTATTGCACTGCTTTGTAGATTGCTTAATTTGTACAATTATAATTAGGGTTTGCTGAAAAAGTCTTAGGAGGTAGGGTCAGGAGTTAGGAGTTAGGAATTAGGAAGAATTACAGAGGAAGTAGAAAAAATAATTGTTCCTTGATTTTTCCGATCTTGTCTGCTCAAAATGCTGATATTTTTAACTAGAGTAAGCTAAAAGCTGGCACTTTTTAAACATAAAAAAAACTAAATCATTTGCCGATCAAGGGTTTTATAGTTAGTCAGCAAGCCCTAATAAAAAAAACGAGAATTAAGAACTATTTCAAGTAAAAATAAGATTCAGGAAATATGTATTTGCTGCTAATACAAATATGACAAGAGAAATAGTTAGACATCTTGAATTTATAAACATTCTCTCAGGCATTAACATTTACTTTAATAAAATAAATTATCTCAAAAAACATCAAAAAAATTCAAATTGCCAATAAACAAAAGCAAAATATTAATCATCTCTCAAATAATCCTCTAAATGCTGCTTTCAGCTAGTTAAATCATGCGTAGACAAAATTCTTATATAGCCCTAATCTTAGTTCTAGTTATCGCATCAATTACAGTATTAAGTCAAATTCCGATTCGTTTAGGATTAGACCTCAGAGGTGGGTCACAACTCACAATTCAACTACAAACTTCAGAGGAAATTCCCACCATTGACGAACGTGTAATGGAAGGAGTCCTAAAAATAGTAGAAAATAGGGTTAATGCTCTAGGTGTATCAGAATCAGTAGTCCAATCCTTAGGACAAGACCAAATTTTAGTCCAACTACCAGGAGTAAATGACCCTGAACAAGCAGAACGGGTTTTAGGGGGGACAGCTCAACTCGACTTTCGAGAACAATTACAAGGCACCGAACAACAGTTAGGAATTGAATATCAAGTACAAAGACAACTATTAGTAGAGCAAGAATTACTCAAAAATAGTGAAGACCAAGAAGCTATAGAAAAAAATTTAGAATCTATCGAAAAAACAAATCAAGCGATCGCCCAATTATTCAAAGAACCAACTATTAAAGGTCAAGACCTGAGAGATGCTTTGGCTGAACCAGAAGCTCCTGGATCTAATAATTGGAATGTGGCTTTGCGCTTCACCTCTGAAGGAGGGCAGAAGTTTGCTGAACTGACCAAAAATTTAGCAGGAACTGGACGTAGTATTGGTATTTTCCTAGATGATAAATTATTAAGCGCTCCTACAGTTAGTGTTGAATTTGCAGAGACAGGTATTACTGGTGGTAATGCCGTTATTCAAGGTAGATTTACTGCTCAACAAGCAAATGACCTAGCTGTACAACTACGGGGTGGCGCTCTACCTGTGTCTGTAGAAATAGTTGAAAATCGAACTGTTGGGGCAACTTTGGGTAGGGATAGTATTCAGCGTAGTGTCTATGCTGGAATTGGTGGCTTAATTTTAGTGTTAATATTTATGGTCTGGTACTATAGATTGCCTGGGATAATTGCTGACGTAGCTCTAATTATTTATGCCCTATTTACCATTGCTAGTTTTTCCATCTTGGGAGTTACTTTAACATTGCCAGGAATTGCTGGTTTTATCCTAAGTATTGGTATGGCAGTAGACGCCAATGTTTTGATTTTTGAACGGACAAGGGAAGAGTTACGAGCTGGTAAAACTTTATATCGTTCTGTAGAATCTGGCTTTTATCGAGCTTTTTCTAGTATTTTAGATGGTAATGTCACAACTTTGATTGCTTGTGTAGCACTATTCTGGTTAGGAACTGGTTTGGTAAAAG
Source organism: Okeania sp. SIO2F4 (assembly GCF_010672385.1). Lineage (GTDB taxonomy): Bacteria > Cyanobacteriota > Cyanobacteriia > Cyanobacteriales > Microcoleaceae > Trichodesmium. Next base: position 7,762 of record NZ_JAAHGT010000140.1, on the reverse strand, counting down.
GTTTTGCTCTGACTTTGGGAATTGGTGTAGCAATTAGTATGTTTACTGCTCTTACTTGTAGTCGAACTTTAATGTTTTGGACAATTGGATTTTCCCAATTCCGCAAACCAGAATTATTCTGTCCAGAATTGAAATAATCTCAAAAACCTCATAGCCTACATTCCGCATTGCAAAACTTATTATAAAAGGCAAAGATTCAGGAGAAAATGAAGTTTACCAATTAATTGGAGTTAATAATTAACTAGGGTTGGCGGAAAAAGTATGCATGGGTTTGGGTAGAACTAAGAACTCAGAACTCAGGAGTTAGAGAAATTATAGAGGAGGTAGTCGGATATATTTGTCAGAGTGATTTTTCTATCCTTGTCTGCCCAAAATGCTAACTTTTTCAGCTTTTTGAACTGAAAAGCTGACACTTTTTTCGACCAAAAAAGGCACTTGCCTTTATCTGTACAATGCTTTGATAGTTAATCAGCCAGCCCTAACTATTTATACTTACTATTTTCCTGATTATTTGAGTATTAGAAAGTTAAAGAAAAGCGATTGACTGATTTTATACTACCTTTTATAATCTGAAAAATTAATGTCTAGAATGTCAGTTATAGGAGTCATCAGAAAACTTCTTGAGTATAATTTTTATTGATTTAGCTATTCCCTACTCTCATGTTCCTTTCTTGAAACAAGAAAGAATTATTATTCCCTATTGAAATAGTAGTCAGTAGTTAGCTCTCCTGATTATTTGAGTATTAGAAAGTTAAAGAAAAGCGATTGACTGATTTTATACTACTTTGATAATCTGAAAAATTAATGTTCAGAATGTCAGTTATAGGAGTCATCAGAAAACTTCTTGAGTATAATTTTTATTGATTTAGCTATTCCCTACTCTCATGTTCCTTTCTTGAAACAAGAAAGAATTATTATTCCCTATTGAAATAGTAGTCAGTAGTCAGCGTTCAGCCTATTGCGATTCGCTTGGCTATCGCCTTTTGCTAAGGAAATACTGATAGCTGATAGCTGATAGCTTGTTAAAATTTTTTCTATTGTCTAATCCTACATCTAATTGGTTCAATAAAAATGAAAATAAGTGTTATTAAACAGCGATCGCTTTGGTGGACAATTTCAGGGTCTATCATACTTAGTGGTTTAGTTGCTATGGTCATTTCTTGGACTCGACCAGATATTGGTGCGCCTTTACGTCCAAGTTTAGACTTTGTTGGGGGTACTCGGTTACAATTAGAATTAGATTGCACTATACCCAACAACTGCAATAAAGCCATTACAGTTGCTGCTGTTAGAGAAATAACAAGCAACCAAGATTTAGGCAACGCCAGTATTCAAGTTGTGGGAGAAGAGAAACAAGCTCTTGACATACGCACAAAAACTTTAGATGTTGATACTCGGACTAACTTAATTACAGCTTTAAGTGCAGAATTTGGCAAATTTGACCCAAATTCCACTCAAATTGATACGGTTGGCCCTACTTTAGGACGACAAATTTTTACCTCTGGATTATCAGCTCTACTGGTTGCTTTTTTTGGCATTACTGTATACCTAACTTTTAGATTTAAGTTGGACTATGCCGTATTTGCTTTTGTTGCCCTATTCCATGACATATTAGTTACGGTTGGCATTTTCTCAATTCTTGGTTTAGTAGCTGGTGTAGAAGTAGATAGTTTATTTTTAGTTGCCTTACTAACTATTATTGGATTTTCTGTTAATGATACAGTCGTAATTTATGATCGAGTTAGAGAAGTAATTAAGCGCTATCCAGGAGAATCAATCGATCAGATAGTTGATAATGCTGTTAATCAAACTTTAACACGGTCAATTAATACAACTGTGACTACTTTATTACCCTTGGTTGGTATTCTAATATTTGGTGGAGAAACTTTAAAATATTTAGCTTTGGCTTTAATTATTGGTTTTGTGGCAGGTTCTTACTCTAGTATCTTTATTGCTAGTACACTGTTAGCTTGGTGGCGCGAACGTATTGGTGAATTTATCCCCAATCCTATAGAAGAAAATTCAGAATTAGTAGAAAGCCAAGAAAATACTGTTTAGATATAACTAGAGAAAATGATAATTTTCAAATTCTTATACCTTAACTGAAAAAAAATTAGAGCAACTTCTATTTAGAATTTGTAAATATTTCTACGGCCAGATTCAAAAAGATAATTACTAAATTATGCAAGCTCGTTCAATAATTAATAATTAATAATTAATAATTAATAATTACCTCTTCTTAAAACATTGAAGATTGGTTAAAAGGAATTTTCTTCTTTTCTTGGTCGATGGGATATGGCGCACTTCGGAGTTGCTCTGCTTTCTTCGGGAAATCTCGCCATCCCATCCTGACGGAATGCTCCGCTTTCCGACCGCTCTCAAGGGGAGATTGGAGGCAAGCGTTTGCGCTTCGCAAAACTTCGAAGTGCGCGTAGCGTCCCGGAGGGAACGGAAACCTCGCCATCCCATCCTGACGGAATGCTCCGCTTTCCGACCGCTTTTTCTCCTTGAAATGAGAGGCTTTCAACCTTTATTTTTCGGTAATATAAGACTTTTAGCTAAGTTGACAAATCAGTTCTTAGATGATGATATGGCACCACGCGCAAGTCAAAATTCAAAATTCAAAAGTCAAAAGTCAAAACTAATCTCTCAGAGAGTTTTGCCTGCGGAAATTCTCCGCAAACAGCATTTAGTGATTTCCTCGCCCTAAATGTCTAGTGCTATAATGTACTAACTATGATTAAAAACCCAATGATTGAAAACTCTCAGGAAAAAGAATAAAGAATGGTTTGTATAGGAAAACTAATAATTTGTATCTCAATGCAGACTATAAGGTTGTTAGAAATATTATCAGAACACCAAGCATCTAAGCTAGGTTTTGGACTAAGCTAACTTTGTAGGAGGGTTTTGAGGTCTCAGAGAATAACTCTGTAGTCAGTTAGCTGGGTGGAAACAAACCAATATGGATTTATCTCGTTCGTAGTATTAACTTAAAATCCCTGTAACGTTAATCCCAGAAGTAGTCAAATAGGATAATTTACCATATTCTTTTTTTTCTTATTCCTTGAAAATCCTGAAAATGTGTAAAGATGATTCAGTTTCACAAGTACAAGTACAAAGACTCTACATACTAATTATTTATGGTAGGTGGCTAATAGTTGGGTTGCTCTGGATTAGTATTGGTTTTTTAAGTATCTGGAGTTTACGCGGAGAAATTGCTTTGTGGATAAAGCATTTTACCTGGGTTTCTGTACGTTACGCTTTGGCTTATAATAAGCTAGCCACCCTTGGTTTAAGTCTTTGTGTTGGTACTACGACTGCTGTTTTAGTTTGGCAAAGTAGACATATTCTTTGGGGTATATCTCCAGAAGAACAAAAGCGCTTAGAACAACAAGTACGTCAGATTAATCATCAAGGGCAAACTCATCCTTTATGGAAGTGGGTAATTCCAGATAACTCAAATTAATCTATAATTATTGCACTGGAGCATTTACTCCATATACTATATCAGTTCTTTATAATTGTTAAAGGCTTATTTGTTTTCCAGCACTTTGATAAATGTTTGCTATAAATAGGGGATATTAATTAGGGCTTGCTGATTAAATCCAAAACCATTGACATATAAAGGCAAGTCCCTTTTTGATGCGAAAACAGTGCTAAGAACATGGTCAAAAACCACAAATTAGCTAGAGCCATCAGTGATGCTAATTGGGGAGAATTGGTAAGGCAGTTAGAGTACAAAGCTGAATGGTATGGACGCCAGTTAGTCAAAATTGACCGATACTTCCCTAGTTCCAAGCGTTGCTCTAACTGTGGTTATGTAGTACAAAAATTGCCTCTAAATATTAGAGAGTGGGACTGCCGAGAGTGTGGTATTCACCATGACAGGGATATAAACGCTGCAATTAACATTTTGGCTGCGGGACTCGCAGTGTCAGCGCCAGTCGCTCATGGGGGAGACCCCCTTTAGCGGCGCTGGCTTGTCTTTAGGAGCGCGCTTTTAGACCTTCTGGGAGTAAATCTCGCTTATGCTGGTGCTAAGAAACAGAAAGCCCCTAACAGCGATGCTAGGGAATCCCGCGCTGTCTCGCGTATAGCAGCGTCGGGAGGATGTCAATGCTTATTGCTTACCTTCTTCAAACCCTAAACTATTTTTCAATAATGAATAATGAATAATGAATAATGAATAATTAACAATTAATAATTACCTCTTCTTATTCTTATAACGGATAGGATTGGCTAAAAGGAATTTTTTTTTCTCTTGGTCGATTGGATATGGTTAGGTAACCCATCCATCCCATCCTAGGTCATGCTCCGCTTTCCGACCGCTTCCTTCTCCATGAATGGAGAGGCTTTATGTCTTAATTTCTCGGTAACATTCTTTTTTCATGCATGGTATTATACCAATTCACCTAAATAATGTCACAAGTTGGAGTGTTAAATTAATGCCCTTAAATTATTGTTAATTAAAGTTTGGCTGCTCATATAATCTTAATACCTGATTGTTTAATGCCTGAATTTTGACTTATGTATCAGTATCTCTGCAAAATAACTGTGCATTTTGAGTCTACAAGGAGTAGCAAACAAGCTACAGATAAATCAACATATCACTGAATAGTAAAAACACAAATAATTTTGCCTACTTCCTTACTAGCACTGTTGATGTAGCGGAGCTTTAACTGACTTGTGTGGCAGTCAAACTGCTGTTGCCGAAATGAATACGCAACATGAGCCAGGAAAGCTTTGCACCAGCAAAAACAACCCTAAACAAGGATTTGACTTTCATTTAATAAACAGTTTTTCCAGCAGTTACTAAGTCAACCATGAACTTTGAAGAATAGGATTACTTATCAAGGGATATGACACCATTCAGTGGGAGAAATACTCAATCTCTTTAATCGACTTTAATTAGTATAATATTAATTTATTAGTTGTCAACAAAAAATTAAAATCATCCAATTACTTATGAAAAAATATCTGCGAAAATTTAGATATAAAAAGTCATTTAAACACAACTTAAAACAAGATAAATTGCCATTATTTTTAATAATTAAACGACTTTTTTTACAAGCAAAATACAATCATAATAGTGGTAGAGTTAAAAATTTTTTTGTTTTTTTGATATTTATATTTTTAATATATATAACTGTGTTAGCTCCCTTAGTCAAAACAGGAGTTAAAATACTAGGGCAAACAGTAAAAAAAATAGTCATTGTGCAAGAGTGGGTAGAAGATTATTTCCCCGAAATTACTCCTTTGCTGACCCCATACTATGGCAAATCAGATAAATTTCTCCCTTATGTAATTCATACTCCCTATTTCATTGATGATACTCCTCCTGGAGCTTATGACTTTACTCTGGAGCTAAATGGTCAATTAAAAGTTCCCATTCCAGCGCCTTGTCAAGGAACTATTCGCCGAACTAGATTTCAAGGCAAAAATGGCAGTTTTACAACTGCCCAAGGTGCGGGTCAGATAGTTGAACTTATGTGTGATGGGACTAATTATTATTGGTTAATGGGTCATTTACTTCAAGGTTCGCCACCAAGAAAAGGAACAAGAATTACTAAAGGACAACCAATTGGCATCCAAGGTCTCACAGGAAGAACTTCAGGTTATCATGTCCATGCTCAAATTCATTATCTTAATGGACAAAGAATTACTAACAGAAAAGTAACCCGTCCTCTTGTTGAAAATTACATCAAATTTTTGAGAAAAGGTTCTCATTGAATTGAAATACTAAAATATGAGAAAGCTTCCATAAAATAAATACATCTTAATAACTGTAAAGTTCTGGCAACATTTGTAGCAGATTATTTGACTGGTCTTTAGTAATTAGCAATAAGTACCTCTGCAAAATTAATTTAATATTTTTCAGGGAGTAGGCAGTAGCGGAAAAAATATACTTGTATACTTTACTTGACTACTTACTTATAATTAATCTTGTTCGTATTCAGCACTTACACTAATCGTTTTGGTATTGCCTAGTTTCAATATGCTATCCTTAAATATTTATAAAAAGTGGAGCATGAATATCTATCATGACTGCTTAACATCAAAAACTTAATTTCTCTTAACGTAATATTTAACTCCAATTGCTAAAATTTGAGCTAAGTTACAGATAAGGAGTATCTGTTACCGAAAATTTGGGTTTAGATAAATGTCCTTATATAACAAACAGTTTTTGTCAATTTTTGTAAACTGCTCATTAAAAAATCAACCATTAACTTTACCTACTAATTTTGAAACTAGAGTGTTGAGATTCGATCAAAGCAGTTAAGACTAATCAAGGATGAACACCAAAGTGTGAGTATAAGATTAAAATGATTGATTAATTTATAGTAAATAAATATAATAGATAAATAAACAGATCAAAATTGATCTGTAATGACCATAACAATCACAAAAAATAATAAGTGTGGGAGAATAGGAGTGGGCGTTGACAAAATAATCTGTTAAACTAAAAATTATCAAGTTTTTCAGAGTTAGCTTTAATTAAGGTTGTATACAGTTAATCATTACAATCAGTATTTGAGTGTCATAGTGAAAGAAAAACTTGAACTTGACCCGGAAAATAGAATCTACTATCAAGTCCAAAAAGGATAGAACTAAGGGGAAAACTAAATTTATATTCATAAAATTAGGAAAAAATATCAAAATTATGACAGATAGAGTAAAAAAAATTATAATAATATAGGAATGAATAAAAATATTAACCAAAAGTCGGGAAAATCTTAATAAAATAATCAAATCACTTGAGCAAAAAGCTATTTGGGAAAATTTATATATAGTTAAGATAAAGTACTTAAGTAGTATAGAAATACGAAATAATTGGCAGAAAATACCAAAAGACAAACTTTGAAATTTTACTCCTGTTCTCTGTGCCCTTTTACTAAAATATTTTCTACACAACCGTGTCGAGGATTAGTATATGTGTGAAAAAACTAAAAATATTTGTCTAAACTCAACATGATTAATAGTGGAGGTGATTAATTTATAGATTATTGCCAGCATGAAACTAATCACGTTCATCTGACAAAAATCTTACAATTATAGATAGTAAGAGATGTAATGACAAGAGTAAATGCTAGAAAAAAAGGAGGTTGAAGACAGAAAGTACAAACTAAAATAAATATTAGTCCCTTTTTTGGGTAAAAAATTTTATAGCTAGGGTATAATTTGTTATGTTGTAAATATTTCCCTGAACTATTTACCTGGTAAATATAGCACCATAGCTAACTAGAAGTAATTGTGTAGTAAAATTTCTGATATTTTCACAAAAACTAAAGAAAGGATGTTGTTATGGTATTGAACTAAAACCCCTGGCAATTCTCAACCTAATCTAATATAAATATTAGGTTATGAAGATAAAAGGCTAGATAACTATGAAATACACCCTTCATGTCCAAATAGTTGTCATTGAGTGGGGTTGGTCGTGGATTAATTAATTCTTAAATTAGCCATGTCATTGTTTTTTATTGCTAATAGATCTAGATCTGAAGTTGGTTCTACTAATTCTTCAAATACCCTAAATTGAAATGATTTCCTTGTCATAGCTTTTGACATAATTGGCATGAGACAGACTAAACTTAAAGGAATAATTCCGACTTTAGTGGGATAAATAATGGCTATCATTGCAGCTTAAGCTATTAGCATGCTCGGCACGCTCAAAGTAAATGGGAAAAATTAAGACAGGTAGTAATGGTGCATTGTAATTTTTTCGGCAACCTTTATAGTCAGCGTTTTAGCAACCATTCACCAA
>NZ_JAAHGT010000014.1 GCF_010672385.1 Okeania sp. SIO2F4 | reverse complement strand
ATTGGTATTAGATGTTGAGTTTGAGATAATATTTACTAAGTATACTTTCTGTGTCTATATCCCTTTTTATTTGTTTGAATAGATGGGAATCCCGGGCTGTCTCGGAGAGCAGCGTCGGGAGGATGTCAATTACCTAAGACTGTTTCATGTATCACCGTAAAATTAAAAATTTTCAGCTTGAAAACTCTTGATAGTTGAGGGAAAGCTCGTTTTTTATTGATTAATAAAAACTATTCCTACTTTCTCCTGGGATAAAAACACTAAAAGAATCAAACAGTCTTACTTTTATCTATCTTGAAAGTTTTTCTGTTTTCTGGAAAAGGAACGGCGGGAATGATACAAATTTTAGTAATTCAACTAACAACTTAGAACATACCTGATTAGATTTAATCTATTACCTAGAAAAAATTGGTAAATAGCAAAAAAAATATTTATCAAATTTTTTATCTCTAAATCAAGAGTTTGATTTCATTTCTAGAGTTAGCCTTATTTAGTTGAATAGACTTCTCCGAAAATTAATTCAAATCTTTGTAATTCGAGTAAAACTTAGTTTCTGGAAATGTCTAATAATTGAAAAAGGAATCAAATAGAAAAACAGTTGGATATTCCTGAATCATTTATTATTGAAGAAAGTTACAGGTTTTAGGTTATACTAAATTAAAATGAAGCTCCAGAGAATAAACTTTCAATCATAATTGATTGTAGACAAAGACCAATAAATTAATTTCATAATTAATTGTAGCTTCAGATAAAATTGGTATTATACTAGGCGCGATAAATATTTACTACAAATCCCTCCTGCCTATAACCAGATTTTTGTAACATTATTTTTTGAAAAATGAATGGAGATTCAATCTGCAACCAATTTTAGAAACTATGAAGACACTGGAGTTAATAACCCAATTGCTCTTGTTAGTGTTATAACAGGTTTTTTCAAGACCTAGAACCTTTAAAGCATAGCAACAAAAAATAGTCGAACAAGCTTTTGACAATTACCGCAACTAAACCCCATTGTTACATTTGAAAATGTTGATTTTGATTTAGTTTTTAACTACCTTTTATAAAAGGAGAAAAATAAAAAATGAACACTGCAGAATTATTAGTAAAATGCCTCGAAAATGAAGGTGTAAAATATGTATTTGGATTGCCTGGAGAAGAAAATCTAAATATTCTAGAAGCTCTGAAAAATTCTTCAATCCAATTTATTACTACCCGACATGAACAGGGTGCTGCTTTTATGGCAGATGTCTACGGTCGTCTAACAGGAAAAGCAGGAGTTTGTTTATCAACATTAGGTCCTGGTGCGACTAATTTAATGACTGGTGTTGCTGATGCTAATTTAGATGGGGCACCTTTAGTCGCAATTACAGGTCAAGTTGGTACTGATAGAATGCACATCGAATCTCACCAATATTTAGATTTGGTGGCTATGTTTTCCCCAGTAACTAAATGGAATGCTCAAATTGTTCGCCCTAGTAATACACCAGAAATTGTCCGCAAAGCATTTAAAGTAGCTCAACAAGAAAAGCCTGGTGCTGTTCATATCGATCTACCAGAAAATATTGCTGCAATGTCTGTCGAAGGGAAACCTTTGAATCGAGATAAGCGGGAAAAATCTTATTCTGCTTATCAGAGCATGACAGAAGCAGCAGTGGCAATTTCTAAGGCCAAAAATCCTGTAATTTTAGTTGGAAATGGAGCGATTCGAGGAAATGCAAGTGAAGCTTTGACAGAGTTTGCTACACAATTAAATATTCCTGTTGCTAATACTTTTATGGGTAAAGGGGTGATTCCTTATACTCATCCTCTATCTTTATGGACGACAGGATTACAACAACGGGATTATATTAGTTGTGCTTTTGACCAAACAGATTTGGTTATTGCAGTGGGTTACGATTTAATTGAATATTCACCAAAAAAATGGAATCCTCAAGGCGAAATTCCGATTATTCATATTGGAGCAAAATATGCAGAGATTGATAGTAGTTATATTCCCATAGCTGAAATAGTTGGAGATATTTCTGATTCTTTGAATGAAATTTTGCGACGCTCGGAACGGATAAATCAATTAAGTCCGACTGTATCAGAAATTAGAAAAAATATGCGCTCGGAATATGAGGGATATGGTAAGGATAATGAGTTTCCAATTAAGCCTCAAAAACTAATTTATGATTTACGTCAAGTAATGGGTCCAGAGGATATAGTCATCTCTGATGTTGGTGCCCATAAAATGTGGATTGCTAGACATTATCATTGTGACCGTCCTAATACTTGTTTGATTTCTAATGGATTTGCAGCAATGGGTATTGCTATTCCAGGAGCGATCGCTGCAAAATTAGTTCATCCCAACCGTAAGGTTGTGGCAGCAACAGGGGATGGTGGATTTATGATGAATTGTCAAGAGTTGGAAACTGCTTTACGAGTGGGTACTGCTTTTGTGACTTTGATTTTTAATGATGGTGGTTATGGTTTAATTGAGTGGAAACAGGAAGACCATTTTGGTAAGTCATCTTTTATTAAGTTTGGCAATCCTGATTTTGTTAAATTTGCTGAAAGTTTTGGTTTGAAAGGTTATCGAGTTGAGTCTGCTGTTGATTTAATTCCTACTCTGAAAGAGGCTCTTGCTCAAGATGTTCCCGCTGTGATAGATTGCCCTATTGATTATGGAGAGAATGCTCGTTTTAGTCAAAAATCAGGTGGTTTAAATTGCTCTATTTAGTTATTAGATTAGTGGGTAACCATTCAGCCGTAACCTAGCCTCTTAGAAAGGAACTGCGTTATCAGTAGCTATTAATTCATTGCCTTTAAATCGGGAATTAGTATTGAGAGATTTAAGTAAAATTAAAAGTATTGGAAAAAAAAATGACTAAGAAATAAGGTCAATAGCAATCCTTTTTAAGGGAATAAAAAGCTGTCGTTTGGATCATTCCGTAGGATGGGATGGCGAGGTTTCCCGAAGAGTGCAGAGCCGCTGCCTCTTGCCTCTTGCAGAGGAGCTGCCTCTTGCTACGGTAGCTCTCGCTAACGCTAACGCTTTTCATGTCGGCTCAAGCGCCGAAACACCATATCCAATCGACCAAGAGAAAGGAAATTTATGATTTTTTTGCCTCCTACTGAATTAGGAGGTACTAATAACTGATAAATGAAATGGCTTTGAGCATTAAGCAGTGCCAAGTTAATTGAAACTGACTTACACCGAGCCAACTTAAGAGAGGCAAGTTTGACTGGTGCAGATTTAGGAAGTGCAGATTTATCAGAAGCTAATTTATACCGAGCTCATTTAAGTAAAGTTAAAGCTGAAGGTGCTACCTTCCAATCATCTGATTTAAGAGAGTCTAACTGGCAAGGAGCTAATTTATCAGGAGTAAACTTTAGTAGAGCTAATTTGAAAAAAGCAGACCTGAGTTTAGCCCAATTAACTAATGCCAACTTTCGGAATGCTCAACTGCAAAATGCTAATTTGCGAAATACAGATTTAAGTTTGGCAGATTTGCGAGGAGCAAACCTAAGTGGAACTGATTTCAAAGGGGCAAAATTGGCAGTACAAAAACCTGCTCAGGTAGATCAATTTTTGGCTAGCCCATTAGATAGATTCAAATCGGATCATTTAAGAGGAGTTAATTTCAATTTTGCTAAGAACTTAAACCCTAATCAAATTAACTACATCTGTAAACAGGGAGGAGTTCACGAAAAATGTAAAAGTAGGGAGTAGGGAGTAGGGAGTAGGAAGTAGTTAGGAGAAATGGGAAATAGTTGGAAGAATTGCCCCTTAATTTTTATATCCTTATCTATCTCTACCCAAAATGCTAACTTTTTGTAGCTCTGAGCAATCAAAAAGCCAGCACTTTTTTTTAAGATAAAAAGGCTAAAGCCTTTATCTTTCAATACAGGGAGTAGTTAGGAGAAATGAGTTTGAGAAGCTTTCTATTATTTCCAGAATATCATCTAGGACTGAGAAATTTTTGAGGGCTAAACAGTAAAGAACTATAACGTTATAGTTTTTCTAATCTGTAGATATAATAGTGTCTCTCCCTAAGTCCTGGTTAAATTAGGAGAAAAATCAGAAGCTTTGTGTTATTTCCAAAACTTATCACTCACGACTGAGAAATTTTTCGGGGCTAAACACTACATATCTATAACGTTATAGTTTTTTTGACTCTGTGTCTAGTGTCTCTCCCTAAGCCTTGACTAAATTAGGAGAAAAATCAGAAGCTTTGTGTTATTTCCAAAACTTATCACTCACGACTGAGAAATTTTTCGGGGCTAAACACTACATATCTATAACGTTATAGTTTTTGAACTCTGTATATAGTGTTTCTCCCTAACTCTTGATTAAATTCACAAAAAAATCAGAAGCTTTGTGTTATTTCCACAACTTCCCATCCAGGACTTAGGCATTTTTCAGTTTTCAACACTACATATCTATAACGTTATAGTTTTTGAACTATGTATATAGTGTTTCTCCCTAACTCTTGAGCAAATTCAGAAAAAAATGAGAAGCTTTGTGTTATTTTAACAGCTTCCCATCCAGGACTTAGGCATTTTTCAGTTCTCAACACTACATATCTATAACGTTATAGTTTCTGAACTCTGTATATAGTGTTTCTCCCTAACTCTTGAGCAAATTCAGAAAAAAATGAGAAGCTTTGTATTATTTTAACAGCTTCTCATCAACTAATTAAATATTTCAGAATTTGGAGTAGAAAATTCTAATTTTGCTATAAACTAACTATACAGAAACTGCTGTCTTAGTAGTAGCAGCTAATTCTCCACTAGCATACTTAGCAGCAAACTCATCCATAGTTTGAACCTTAATCTTACTAGCATTACCAGCAGTACCAAATTGTTGGTAACGATCTAGACATACTTGCTTCATGTACTTAATAGAAGGCTTCAAGAAGTGACGAGGGTCAAAGTTAGAAGGATCTTTAGCAGCAGCCTCACGAATAGCAGCAGTAATGGCCAAGCGGTTATCAGTATCAATATTCACCTTACGAACACCACTCTTAATACCTTTTTGAATTTCTTCAACAGGTACACCGTAAGTTTCTGGAATATTACCACCATACTGGTTGATAATTGCCAACAAATCTTCAGGTACAGAAGAAGACCCGTGCATAACCAAGTGAGTATTAGGTAGACGACGGTGAATTTCTTCAATTCGGCTAATAGCCAAAATTTCCCCTGTAGGCTTACGAGTAAACTTATAAGCACCATGGCTAGTACCAATAGCAACTGCTAGAGCATCTACCTGGGTCTGTTCTACAAATTGAACAGCCTCATCTGGGTCTGTCAAAAGTTGGTCGTGAGTCAGAACACCTTCTGCTCCATGACCATCTTCCTTATCACCCATACCAGTTTCTAAGGAACCTAAACAACCTAATTCGCCTTCTACACTTACACCAATGGAGTGAGCAACTTTAACTACTTCAGCAGTAACATTAACATTATATTCAAAGCTGGCTGGAGTTTTAGCATCTGCCTCTAGAGAACCATCCATCATGACGCTAGTGAAACCGTGACGCATAGCAGAATAACAAGTAGAGGGTGCATTACCATGATCTTGGTGCATAGCAATGGGAAGATGAGGATAAGTCTCTACTGCGGCCAAGATTAAGTGACGCAGAAAATTTTCACCAGCATATTTGCGTGCCCCACGAGAAGCTTGTAGAATTACAGGACTGTCTGCTTCATCTGCGGCCTGCATAATGGACTGAATTTGCTCCATGTTGTTGACATTATATGCAGGAATGCCATAACCGTTTTCTGCTGCGTGGTCTAGTAGTAAGCGCATTGGTACGATAGCCATACCTTTTCCTCCTAATATTTTTTGTTATTAGCTTATTAGTAACTTGATTTACTTAAGCTTAATTCTTACGACAATCTTAAGACAAATTGAAGATTCTGTCTATCAATAATTAAATTTATCTTTTAATCTTTGAGTAAAATTTGCCAAAGTCCCAAGCTTCAGCAAAGTAGGTGTTAGAATTAGTGGACTCATATTTTTTCTCTTATCAACCTGGTAGACTTCTAATGCTGGTTAAACCTAGTAGCGTGTCTAGCTTTAAAATGTGGGTAAGTTTGAGCAAGCTGGAATACCTCTCCCACGACCCCTCTTGTGCAAGCATAGGGGTGAGTTTTCTCCCACTTCCCTTGTAGGGAAGGGGGTTGGGGGGTTAGGTTTTTGGCGTTGGTAAATCAAGAGATGAAACTTTAAGGTTGATCTTTCTTTAATAGCTTTGAATAGCTACATAAATTGAGTGATTGGTATTACCCCTACAAGGAATTCATCTTACTAATTACCAACGCCGGTTTTTTACCCACAATTTTAGTCCAGACGCGCTGGTAGTTTGTCAATTTTCAAATGATGGGTTCAAACTAAATTAAGAAGATAAGGGATAAAATTTAATAGATTACCCATCAAATCAATCTTGACAGACCACTATGAGTTATTATTCAAGCAGCCTTTAGAAATAGTACTGTGTACTTCCTACAGTCCTTTTTTAAGTTTGCTGTTAAGTATTTTTGTTTATTTATCGTTTTAGTGGGTCGCCCGGGATTCGAACCCGGAACAAATCGGTTAAAAGCCGAGTACTCTACCGTTGAGCTAGCGACCCTGATTGATATTTATTTTTGTCTCACACAATTATTAACATTAGCATAGTCATCACAAATATTGCAATAGTTTTGGGAAAAAATTTTAGATTTTGTGGCAACTTGCCATGGAGAAGTGATTTTTAGAGCGATCAAGTCCATTTTTTTGGGACAAATCAGTAGTGTACCAAATGATCGACTGAAACATAGAACCACTATACAAATGTTGCAGTGAGTCTGATTAGCATTTCACAAGAAGACCCAGGCTCTAAATCAACTATACGATAACCTGTGTTTAGGGAATTACAAGGAGCTGTCCATGGTTCTAAACAGTAAAAATCCTGATTCTTAACTGTCCACAAGACAATAGTTGAATATGCAGAAGTATAACTCAGTGTAATTTTCAAACCACGACTTCGATCGTAGACAGTTGTGGCCAAACCGGTTAATTTTTCAAATATTGCATCCACTTCATCTAGTTTAGGATCGAATTTACAATCATTATCATGTAGAGTTCCTGTATTCCGATCCATATATTGCATTGAAGGGATATTAAAGTGGAGCTGATGCTTATTTGGAGCTAAGAAATAAGGATGCAGCCCTGTCGAAAATGGCATCCTTTGGGTATTGCTCAAGTTAGTATAAGTTTGGAATATTTCTAGAGAATTACCTTTCAGTTGGTAGGTAAAGGTAAGTTTAAAGTCGAATGGATAAAAAGTTCTTGTTAATCTATTACTGGTTAAAACTAGAGTTATTGAAGCCCTATCTTTATTTGAATTTCCTATAACTTCCCAAGGTAGGTCTTGTGCAAATCCATGTTGTTTGAGAAAGTAATTATTACCATTATATTTGTACTTGTTATTTGGTAAGTTGCCACAAATTGGGAACAAGATGGGTATTCCACCTCTTACAGTTAATTCTGGATTCTCAAATATTTTAGCATCAAGGAAAAGTAGCTCCTGATTCTTCACACACCAACTGGTAATTATTCCTCCTCTCTCTGGCACTACATTAATACTAGAATTAAATGCTAAATCAGAGAGGGTATAAGTTTTGTATTTTTTCTGTTGCAGTGCAATGGCAAACACAGTTTTTATTTTAATTCAGGAATTGAGTATTTAATATTAGGTAATGGGTTACGATCGCTAGAAATAAAAATAAACTTTTTGGTCATTAGCCCAATTTTTATTTATATGTCCAGTTTCTCTATTGATTAGAGGCTGAATATATTAATAAATCTCAAAAAGGGAGTAGGGAGTAGGCAGAGGCAAGAAAAAATAACTTTTGGTCACAAAAAATAGTCCAGAAATATTAAACTAAATCAAATATAGCTATTTCTCAAATAATCAGGACTTTTACTATTAGCCATTAACGTAAATTTATCCCATCGGTTCCAGCCTGAATATTTTATTGACAAAAAGTCTTTTCATTAATGGATAATGGATAATTACCTCTGGTTGAAACCGAGAGGATTGAATACAAGGAAATACCCTAGCACTTTTTTTCCCCTTGAAAGGGGAGGCTAATAATTATTAATTATTCGGTAAATAGTAGTTGACTAGGATATATTAATTTTATCATAGTTTTTCTCACTTTGTACTGTATGCTGTATTTATCAGTTTCTCCACTTTTCAGAATAACTCAACTAAAAAGAGAAAGTATTGTGAGTAGTAATAGTTTTTGATATTCGTATAATTTTGATTAAATTTGTAAACGAGGCAATTCAATAAAAGGTTCTTTGATAAATGGTTTCTGAAATATTTCTAACTCAAGCAGGTGAAATTCTAGCCCTGAATAAGCTAGCAGCTTCGTGATTTTGCTCGAAAATCAAGCAGTTGCGAGGACAAATTCTTTGTGAACTTGTCATCGATTCTGAGG
>NZ_JAAHGT010001399.1 GCF_010672385.1 Okeania sp. SIO2F4 | reverse complement strand
TCAATTTTATCCATCATTTTATCGCGAATCTGCAAATTTGGAAATTCTAACAAACCTATTCCAACAGTACAATTCGATCCACTAAACCTGTATACATTGCCTCCTTTTTCCACCATCAGTCGAATAGCGGTTATAAGTAGAGTTGTCATGGGCGCGGACAGATTCAACGAGTTTATTATCGAACTCAGTGTGGACAATTTTTTCCGGGTCAAAGTTAACTGCCTCTTCCCATCCTTGACGTAACTCAGTAGCTTTAGCTGACTCTGCCAGTTGGTCGGTTTTGAGGCGGTTGTATTCGTCCAGATGGTGACTTAAGTTTTCCAGTTTTTCTTTATAATGAGGTTTGTCTAGAACCTCATCCAGAATTTGACGAGCAATTTCAGATATTTGGTCGAGAGCATTATTATCTTCTGCCCACTTAACCAAATTGTCGAGAATTTCTTGTTGTTGTTCCTCTAAGTCTTTGACAGTAACTTCTACCAAGCCACGTCTAGGGGAATTTGTAGTATCATTCCATAGACCTGAACTAGACCTAGGATGGTTAAACTCTACTACATCTTCTCTTCCTTTTCGATTATTAGGTTCGCCAGGATAAAAATGTGTATATGTAATCGGCTCGCCACTAGCCCAGCGCCAATGACCTTCCCGTTCTATATCGTTAAGTCCAATCCAGACTCCTTGACCTCCTACGTTCTGCCTCAGAAAATCTTGTTCTTGTTGATTCCGAATCGTAACCAGATTGCCTCCTACCTTTTGCGCTTCCTCTTGAGCAGCTTGCCAATTTTTAGGTTCAGTGAAGAAGTAGCGACTACTATTATCGGGATTTTCAAAATAATCATAATCTTCAGATAGTTTCAGTCGTTCTTCTTTTTGTCGCTCAAGCTCAAAGAACGAACCGAGAATTTCCCGTGCCTCTCCTATCAACTCAGACTGCGGTTGATATTCTGCCAACTCCTGAGACTCAGCTTCAAAACGTTCCACAATAGGGGCAATTTCTGACCACAACTTAGCATCCTGTTCGATCCACTGTTTCAGCTTCTCAATCTCCTGCTTCAGAGTAGTTTCCCCAGTCACCAACTCATCCCGACGAGGGGCAACCACACCCAAAGTCGTAATCGCATCTCGCAAGTCTGCCAGATTCCGGTCGCGCTCGCCATCCACATCAGCCAAATTATCCTCAATATACTGAATCAAATCATCAACCGACTGAGACAGATTTTGTTGACTTTCCCCAATTTCTTTGGTTTGCTGATGACCTTCCAATAATTGACTCACCCACTGAGTCGCACTTGCCGTCAAATCTTCCCGCACTTGGTCATTCAGTTCAGCATAAGCTAAGACCGTATCCTTATTCACCGCCTTTTCTGCTGCCGTCTCAGTTTCTAATTGACGGTTGAGCGCCTCTAACCGCTCATCATTACTATTGAGTTGTTCCCGAATTTCTAACTCCTGCTGTTGTCGGAGATTTTCTAGAGATGCCG
>NZ_JAAHGT010001398.1 GCF_010672385.1 Okeania sp. SIO2F4 | reverse complement strand
TGGTATATATGTGGTCTTAGGTGCAATTAGTATTTATTTTGGAGTTAGTCAACCTTCTACTTTGCAACTAACTTTGGCTTTAGGAGTTGGTGGTTGTCTTTATTTCCTTAACCGCAAAGAAAATAAGTTTGGCCGTGCTGTTTTGTTGACAGTTGGTGGTTTAATTTTTGGGTTGATTTTAGGGGGAATACTGAGTGCTTTGGCGACTGGTTTAACAACAGAAATATTTATTAGTTTGGTAACTTTTTTGGTGTTATGGATGGTTAGTTGTTTTTTACGTTAGTTTTTGGCACAAGGAAGAATAAAGAAGTAAGAAGGAATGGAAAAAACAGATACAGTAGATTCCAAGGAATAGGTACAAATATTAAGGTGAAAACCTATACAGTGCGGGCATCTTGCCCGCAAGTAGTGTACCTGATTGAGATGAAATTTGCTATGGGTTAATTCTGGTGTTTTGCTCCTAAATCTTTCTTATTTTTTACCGAAAAGTTATAGCTGGTAGGGTAAGGAAATTTTGAATAATTGATTTTCTGTAAGATCGAGTAAATCTTGAGGAATAGAGATTTTTGAGAATCTGCGCGTCTTTAGACGCGCAGATTCTCCAGGCTATACCTGAAAGGGTCACTCAAAACGCATTTCTAGCACCGATCCTCTACCCTGTTGCTTTTGCTTCAGGCTGCTTATTTTTTTCTTTCTGGGTACTACCAATCGACTTCTATAGGCTAGGGCGTCCTGAGATTACTTGCCCTCCGGGGAACCCAACTTTTTAGGGTTTGAGAAGAGCGGGCATTTCTCCTTGACTAGGGTCGCGTCCACCCGGCTTTGAAAAGACGGGGCTATCAAACTCCTGAACTTTTTCAGTGTTGACATCCTCTCCGCGCCTTTAGGCGCGGAGATTCCTACTGAGCCTTGGCTCTTGACTGGGTTGACGTTTCACAGGCTGCTGCTACTTTGGCAGTAGTCTGACACTGGCCTCCATGTCCGTTTAATGTCTCGGACTGCCCGCCCGCAACTAATATGTTTATTGCTGCGTTGGTATCTCTATTGTGCTTACTACCATAGTTGAGACACTCCCATTCTCGCACCTGAAGGTCTAAAGACCCAGTTTTTCGGTAAATCAAGTAGTTTTTCTACTTTAGTTTTGATTATAGCTTGTCAGGTAGGGTGGGCAACTCTACTTTTAATAATTAAGGAATAAGGAAAACTAGATTATGGTTTCTACTCTAGACTTTTCTTCTTTACTTATTCAAAAATTATAGGATGTACCCAGAAGAAGAATATTGTTCATGTAAGCATTCAGCTATTAGCTGTCAGCTCTTGGCAATAATACCTCGCCCTTAAGGAGGCAGGGCTGTTTCATTCTCTTGAAAGACAGATAGGGAGATGGAGAGAAATTCGTTCCTAGTTCGTCTCCAAATTATCAAATTTATCACACAATCATCATTGTCCATTAATCAATTATCAGTCATTTGAGCCGTACA
>NZ_JAAHGT010001397.1 GCF_010672385.1 Okeania sp. SIO2F4 | reverse complement strand
TGGTTTGTGTAGAAGTGGTATTAGCTTCCGTATTTTGCTTTGGTTTCGAAAGTAGCTGCATACTTATCACACTAGCAACTATACCAATGGCAATACCAACAATTAATCCTTGCCATCTCCCTCTCTTTTTCTGAGCGGGAAATTCTTTGGTATCATTAATATTTTGCTTATCTTCTTCTGCTTGAGAATAGAGTTTAGGGCTATCTATAGAATCCATTTGATATCTCCTTGTCTAATCATAAGCCTTACAGTTTCTTGGTTTAATAATTTGACGTAAAGTATTATTTAATCTTTCACATTTTAGAAATTAAACCAGTTTCTTTTCCTACTAATTTATGCTTACAATCTTCATTATTGTAGCCAAGGGCGGGTTATTTGTTCTAATTGATTAAATTCATTTTCACCCATTTCCCATCCGATCGCTCCTACATTTTGTCGTACCTGTTCGGCATTTTTACAACCAGCAATAGGTATAACATTATCTTGACAGACTAACCAATTAAGTGCTACTTGTGCGGGAGTTTTACCATATTTTTCTCCGATTTTTGTCAATAAAGATATGACAGGTTCTATTTTTTCTAATCCTTTATTCTGGAAACGAGGGTTAGATTTTCGAGCGCCTGTCGGTAAATTTTCTTTAGTATATTTGCCAGTCAGCAATCCTTTTGCTAAAGGACTATAAGCTAAAATTGTAATTCCTAATTCTCTGGCTTTGTCTAAAATTCCTTGGCTTTCTGTTCGACGATAAAGTAGAGAATATCTAACTTGATTGGTTGCTAATTTTATGCCTCGTGCTGCTAAGATTTCATAAGCTTTTTCCATTTGTTCAGCAGAATATTTACTAACACCAACTGCCTCTATTCTTCCTTGTTTTACTTCTGAAGCTAAGGTATTTAATAAGGTTTTTTGGCTCATCAAATAAGTCAATGGCCAATGTACTTGATATAAGGTAATTTTTGGCAACATTAATCGTTGTAAGCTGGCAGTTAAAGCATTATTAATTGATTGTGGAGAAACCCGCCATAGTTTCGGACCATATTTAGTTAGAATTTGTACGGGTTGTTGGGTTTGGTGAATGAATTTTCCGAGGAATTTTTCTGATAAACCTTGGCCGTAAATTTCGGCGGTATCGAAGCAATTTATTCCTGCTTCTAAAGCTGCTTTAAAAGCGCTTTCTAATTCAGTTTCACCGTAGTTATTTCCATAATCCCAATATTTTGTGTCACCCCATGACCAAGTGCCAATAATTATGGGTGTAACATTGGGTCCGTTTTTGCCTAAAGTTGTTGTTGTCATAGTTAGTAGTTAATAGTTGATAGTTGGTATTTAAAATTCAAAGCGAGTAGTTAGTAGTTAGTACCGTAGTATTATTTTTTTCATTTGATATAATACCAATTCTAAAAAATTTTGCTATACTTGGATTTCATATTTAAAAATACTATTTATTGAGGTAATTTTATTGTTAGCTAACCTTTGTGATTTCA
>NZ_JAAHGT010001396.1 GCF_010672385.1 Okeania sp. SIO2F4 | reverse complement strand
CGCCATGCCGAGATTGTTAAAGCTACAACCACACAAAAGTATTGAAGAGTTGGAAAAACTCTACCGACAAACTCAAGACCCACGCTTAACGAACTAGATTGCAAATCCTCTGGTTGGTAGCTAAAGGCCACAAAGTAGAAGAAGTGGCTGACGTTACTGGATATCGGCGTGGTTCAATTTACAGAATTGTAGGGCGCTATAACCGATTAGGTGTTGATGGATTAAAAGATCGTCGCCATCAACATCAGGGGCCACAGACCCTACTCTCAGAAATAGACCAAGCTTTACTATGGCAAGCACTACAAGAGCCACCCATAGATGGAGGTTTATGGAATGGGCCTAAAGTGGCGGAGTGGATGAGCGACCATTTAGAGCGTCCTATTCATCCTCAAAGAGGGTGGGAATATTTACGCAGCTTTGAAATGCGTTTAAAAGTACCAGGTCCAGCACACGATAAAGGGGACACTACAGAGCAAGAACAGTGGAAAAAAAACTCAGGCAAAAACTCCAAGAAGTAAGTCAAAAACACCCAGGGGCAACAGTCGAAGTCTGGGCAATGGATGAACATCGCCTAGGGTTAAAACCTATATACACGGATAGTCTGGACTATGTGGGGAGAACAACCAATTGCCCATGTCAACTGGAGATACCAATGGCTATGGTTATATGGGTTTGTCAATCCAAATAATGGTGAAACTTACTACTGGATTTTACCAAAAGTTAATCTAGAGCTGTTTAACCGAGTTGCGCGAAGACTTTGCACGAGAATTTGACTTAGGAGAAGACAAACACATCATCTTAACCATTGACACAGCTCGATGGCATACAAGTTCTGAGTTAAAGATTCCTTTAGGCTTGCACTTAGAGTATTTGCCAGCCTACTCACTCTTATTTACAACCTGCGGAGCGTTTATGGCCTCTAATTAATGAACCAATAGCAAATCGTTCATTTGCTAGCCTTGAGGAGCTAGAAGCAGTTTTGTTTGAGCGTTGTCAAGTTCTTTGAAAACAGCAGCTTCTAATCAAGGCTATAACCCAGTACCATTGGTGGCCGAAAATTCAAGTTTAATTACTCTGATACTACCGGATTTGAGTTCACAACCTCATATGCACGAATTAAATTGAAGCATCTTGATCCTGTTGGGTGAAACTGTGACACACTCAGAACTCGCTCACACATATTTCTCCATGCCAATTGAAGAGCCTGGGAAGAGCAAGTGTGGCGCTATATCGCCTGATGGTCTGTGAGGATCACTTCTTGCTTGTAAGCAAAAGATACTAGCTACCAATCAGAGGATTTGCAATCTAGTTCATTAAGGGCGGGTATTGAGTTTGTCGGTAGAGTTTTTTCAACAGGACTTACCCCCACTCTGAGGCAATACACTATCTGTGGGGACAGCTACCAGATATGGGGGTCCTGCCTAAGTCCTGTCTAACTCTTCAATACTTTTGTGTGGTTGTAGTTTTAACAATCTCAGTATGGCG
>NZ_JAAHGT010001395.1 GCF_010672385.1 Okeania sp. SIO2F4 | reverse complement strand
GTATTAGCCCTTCAGTAATCATATCATATCCTCTAAAGAATCTACTCAAATTTATCCAGTAGATCATCAAAGATAGTCTTAAAGATGCAAAAGTATGCTAAACATTACATGACTTAGAACTTTCTAAAAAATGTATTTGTTGCAGCATAAAACTTCCTGTCCTAACTCCCTGAAACAGGAATTATCTAATCAGGTAAGAGTTTTTAACAGTTGTCTATAATCTGGAATTATCTATAATAATCTCGGCGTAGCTGAATCAAGGTATGAAAATAAAAATTGAATAATCTTAAGTATTTGTTATTCAATAGTTTAGCAATTGCCAATAAATACAAATCATACCCACGAATCAGCAACGCTATAATCTCTAATTATCTGTTTCATGCTACTAGGATTCACGCGCTGAGTTACACCCAAATAATCAGCAAAAAACCTTACTAGCTAAACACGCTGGTGTAGTCCGTCATGCTTATAATTGGCGATTATGGCTAACCAGAAATATCTTGAATCACGGGCCAGCATAATCCTGATAGTCAACTTAAATTTCCTACTACTATTGATTTACATAAGCTTTTGGGAGCAATGGTTAAGCCTAATAACTATTGGTATTATGAAGTGTCTAAGTGCATTCCTCAATATGCTTTGAGGTATTTATCAGAAGCTTGGAAACAATGTTTTTCGCTCATTTCATATCAGCCTAAATTCAAGAAAAAAGGTAGAGATGATAGCTTCACTTTAGATGGTTCAATATCAATAGTTTTTAACCAGATAAAACTACCTCGAATTGGTTGGGTAAAAACATTTGAAATATTGCCAGATCATGTTACCCCTAAGTCTGTAACTATTAGCAGAAAAGCTGACCGTTGGTTCATTAGTTTCAAGATAGAAACAGAACCATCTAATATTGAGAAGTCAGTAGATGTAGTTGGTGTAGATTTAGGTGTAAAATATCTAGCTAGCCTATCCACTGGTGAAGTATTTGAAGAAGCTAAGTCTTACCGAAAGTTTGAAGCTAAACTCTCTGGGTTGCAATATTTAAACCGACATAAAACTAAGTTCTCTAACAACTGGAAAAGAGCTTCTCTTAAGATAGCCAAACTACATAGCATGCAGGGCCAATATCAGAAAGGATACATTACATAAATTAACTACTTATTTGGTACTTAATCACAACCCACCCCCATCCCCTCCACCGGAGGGGAGCTAGAGGGGTGGGTGCAGATATGGGATTTTCTAAGTTTCGTAGAAAGCTAGAGTACAAGTGTAAGTTATATGGTTGTGAGCTAATCATTGTTGTTGACATCCTCCCGACGCTGCACTTGCGTGACAGCGCGGGATTCCTAACCATCACTGATTAGGGTTTTCTGCTTCAATGCACCAGCCTCCAAGGCCCTTCCCTCTTTTCGGTCTTACGGTCGCTCCACAGACAAGCCAGCGCGGTCTTGGGGGTCTCCCCCATGAGCGACTGGCGCTGACACTGCTAGCCCAGCAGCCTCT
>NZ_JAAHGT010001394.1 GCF_010672385.1 Okeania sp. SIO2F4 | reverse complement strand
CCTAAAATAGTGCATTAGCTTTTTTCGTAATCACCCCATCACCCCATCACCCCATCACCCTATTTTCATAATGCACACCCATTAGCTGTGTCAGTCTACTGGGGTGGGTTAGGTGGCAATATTTATGAGTCGCGAACCAAATTTTAACTGTACGCGGTAACCCACCGAACATACCTAAGATTAAGCCAATACCCTGTCTTAATCTTTGTTTGTCCATTCACTCTCTTAATAATTCAGAATTTAGAATTGAAATACAAAATTTAATAATTCTAAATTCTACATTTTAAATTCTCAATTCTAATTTTATCTGGTCTCGTAGAGCAGAGTCGGGAGTATATCAAAGCTTAGTTTCTATAATCAGATAAGCATTACGAAAGTAAGAAAATTGGGTCAGGAATCTCAAAAGTAATTTCCAGTACCAAGGCCAACGTTCTAGATGTAGTTGATACATAGACCAAGCATTAACTACTTGCAATCCCATAGATGTTAAGTCTTCTTGATTCTTAACAAACCACTTTAGGGGCGCTCCAATTTGAGCGAATATTTTATTATATATTTTAGTAGAAAGTCCTAAAACTTCCAAATCTAAGGTAGCCCCTGGGAAACGAGAGCGCATTACAGATATGAGTTGCTGCACTTCATTGACTTCCAAGTACATTAGTAACCCTTCTGCAATAAATAAAATATTTTCTGGTGCTACGTTGGGCAAAGTATCCATCCAGTCAAAATCAAGAACTGATGAACTAATAAATTGGTGCTGTTGTGTCTGTGTATCTAATTTACAGCGTAATTCAGTTACCACAGGCAAATCAAGTTCTAACCAACGATAAGCATTTTTTCCTATCCTATGAAAACGACTAGATAATCCAGCTCCCAATTCCACAACAACAGGATGGGAATGGTTAGCAATATGACAAGATGCTATTTGGTCATGGTGATAAGTTCGGATAGCAGCCACAATACTAAAAGCTTTACTACCCTGAGGATAAAGTGCATCTAGTTCTCGATCCCAACCTAGAAGTTTTAACCACTCAACAGCTAGTGGATCTTGAAAGAGGGGATGGGGATGAGCTTGTTCATCAGCTCGTCCCCTGAGTGGCAAAAGTAAAGTGCGAGGTACACCATTTAGTTCATTGACTTTTTCAGACAAGAAGATTAAGTCCTATATATCTAGTTTGGATAATTTATAGCAGGGAATAGGGAATAGGGAACAGGCAACAAACAGGGAATAGTTGGAAAAACATTTCCGCTGTCTAAGATTCATCATCAGTCTATATCCTAACCAATTCTTTCTTTGCTATAGTTATTATAATAGTCAGTAAATAGGATAGAGGTTTAGTATCTAAATCCTTACCGAAAAATTAAGGTATAAAGCCTCTCCATTCATGGAGAAAAAGCGGTCGTTTCGCGGAGCAGTCCGTTAGGATGGGATGGCGAGGTCTCCTCGCTTGCCTCCAATCGACCAAGACAGCGGTCGTTTCGCGGAGCGACTTGAATTGCGA
>NZ_JAAHGT010001393.1 GCF_010672385.1 Okeania sp. SIO2F4 | reverse complement strand
CACCTGTTCGGAGTTTAAGTAAGCCGGATACTTCTAGGCCAAGCGGCCCTATCAGAACTCCTTAGAGTTTTGACCTAGTTAATAATTTACCTTATAAAGCAGTATAATACGATAGTTATCTCTGGCCGCCCGAAAATCACAGTTAGAAACTAAAAAAAGAGTTACCAGAGCATTGACTTAATCAAAGAATAACGATAAAATACGAAACCAATTGCTTACAACTTAGGTAAACTGCACTCAGTCATACATGAAATCAATTCATACCAAGCTCAAACTGAATAACAAACAGAAAACCTTGATGGCTCAACACACAGGTTATAGCAGATGGTGTTATAATTGGGGTTTAAGCTTGTGGAATGCAGCTTATAAAGATGGTTATAAACCCAATGCCCGTAAACTAAGAGAGGTTTTTACCTTACATACAAAACCACTAATACCCTGGATGAAAAAGTTGTCGTAAGCGAGTTTATCAATACGCTTTCATCCACTTAGGTGAGGCATTTAAGAGGTTCTTTCAAGGGCCCTTGTAAGTATCCAAGATTTAAGAAAAAAGGTAAGTCTGATTCTTTTACCATTGAAAACCAGTGGAAAACCAATAGAATTAAACGGATGGAGTCACAAATTACCTTTTAAAGGCAATTGTCAAAACTTATGAACAAGAGTGAGGCAACAACCAAAAAAATCACCATTAGTAGACAAGCAGGTGACTGGTATCTGAGCTGTAGCTATGAATTTCATGCTACAACTACACCAAAAAAAACTGATGTAGTTGGTGTAGATTTAGGTGTGAAAACCTTAGCTACATTAAGTGATGGGAAAGTATTTGAGAGTGTGAGCTCGTACCAGAGTATGACAGCTAAGTTGTCTAGAATGCAATACCTAAATCGTCATAAAGAGATAGGTTCTGCTAACTGGAGGGCGGCACAACTGAAGATAGCTAGATTGCATGGAAAAGTAGCTTTTCATGTCGCGCAGCGAAACATCCGTAAAGACGCACTTCATAAATTGACAACATACTTAGCCCAAAACCACGGCAGTGTTGTCATAGAAGTATGACAATGTTCGCGGTATGTTAGCCAATCATAAGCTAGCTAAATCAGTTAGCAGATAGTGATTTTATGAATTCAGGCGACAGCTACAGTATAAGTGCGAATGGTACGGTTCTGAAGCTCTGGGTAGTTGATAGATTTTTTCCGTCATCAAAAACTTGCAATAGGTGTGGTCATATCCAAGATATGCCTTTGGATATGAGAACTTATGATTGCCCAGAATGTGGATTCTCAATCTTCGCCAAGATTTAAACGCCAGTATAAGCATGAGAGAGCGAGTGCTAATTGGTGAGGTCTCCATTTCCTGCGGAAACGCTCCGCGAACAGAATATAAGACGCACTCAAGAAATGCGGTCGGGCAAGACCCGTCAATGCCTGTGGATGAGTAACCGCCAACGGCCTTAGGGACGTTGCATGCAACGTCCGTACAGCAGGAAATAAACATTAAAATGA
>NZ_JAAHGT010001392.1 GCF_010672385.1 Okeania sp. SIO2F4 | reverse complement strand
TGCAGTAGGTTCTACATAATTACCAGAACTATTTTCCAGGGAAGCCATATTCAGACCCGCACTCTTAGCAAAACCATACTCAACGTAACCTATTGCTCCCTCGCTTTGGCGAATTTGAGCAGTTACACCATCATTCTTCGCACCACCAATACCTACTGGCCATTGAACAGTTTTACCTTCTCCGACATTCTCTTTCCATTCTGGACTAATAGCACTCAAATGCTTAGTAAATACTCCTGTTGTTCCACTACCATCAGAACGATATACAACTGTAATAGCTCGGTCTGGCAGAGTTAGATCGGGATTAATTTCAGCTATTTTCGGATCGTTCCAGTTAGTAATTTTACCTAGCAATATATCCACATAAACTTCCCTCGAAAGTTTCAGACCAGAAACATCGGGCAAATTATAAGCTAAAACAATACTACCAGCAGTCATTGGTAGCAAGATAACTCCTCGACCTACTTTGGCAATTTCCTCATCCTTCATTGCCACATCAGAAGCACCAAAATCTACTAATTCTTGAGTAAATCTCTCAACACCAGCCCCACTACCCACTGACTGATAATCTACTTGTAGGCTAGAGTCACTATTACTCAGGTCTTGAAACCAACGTTGATAGATAGGTGATGGAAAAGAAGCTCCAGCACCAACTAGACTTACTTGACCACCTCCACCATCACCGCCACCACAAGCAGCTAAACCAATTGTCAGAGCTACTGCTGATACTTTGGCAGTAATACGAGTGATTCCAGAAAGATTTATACCAAATTTCATAATTATTTAGATTTCTATATTTCTCTAAACACCAAAAAGAATAGACGAAAGCTTAACATATTTAGGTTAAGGAAAGGTTAATCCTTGTTTATGATTGGCAATCATTGGTCTAAAAATCAGCATTTTTGATTGAAACAACTTATGGCAGTTTTCATTTTAGATAGACTACAGAGATTTCGGAAATTAGCCAAAAAAACTCCCGGTACAAACCGTCGTGAAAAGGCGCGACTTAGAGTAGCCAAACTCTATAGCAAAATTCAAGATATTAGAACAGACTTCCTACACAAATTATCAACTGATTTAGTTCGTAAATACGATGTAATTGTACTAGAAGCATGATAATGTTTCTGGTATGGTTTCCTACGGAATGCTTCGCAAACGTAACAGCAAATTAGCTAAAGCAATCAGTGATTTAGGCTGGAGACAATTTAGGACTTTAACTGAGGCTAAGTGGGAAAAATATGGTCGATAATTTAGAGTCATTGATAGATGGGAACGTAAACCGACTTTGATATAAATTATAACACAAAGCACGCCTCTATGGGAAAGAATGAGCTCAGTATCATCAGCAGACATTGCCCGCACCTTACAGACATTGATGCAAGACATGCATTGAGTACATTTTTCGTTATCGCAACTTATGGTTGCAAAGGCTGTATTGTCATTGCCTTTAAAACCTGGAGTTTTTTCACTGAATCCACAGATAAATTGCAAGGTATCAGCAAGAGCTGCTCTTC
>NZ_JAAHGT010001391.1 GCF_010672385.1 Okeania sp. SIO2F4 | reverse complement strand
CTTCATTCAGTAATGTTCGTAATCTACCTGTGGAAATATTGAGTAAAAATGCAGCTTGTGTTGTAGTTGCTTCTTGTATAGTCATAACTATAACGTCTGGGTTTTTAGATTTTAGAATATTAACTCTGGTAGTATCAGTATTATAAACAGAACTTACGCATTTTTAACTTGTGACATACTCCCACACTAAGCTAGCGCTATAGTGCGGACTTCTCGTTTCGTAGCCCTGCCATTGCATCGGGCAAGCGCGTGCTTTAAGGACGGAATGCCCTACCGCCCTATTTTTTATATTTATCGCCGCATTCAAGTCGCGGTCTATTACTATGCCACAGTGCGGGCAAGAATGGGTTCGTATGTTTAATTCTTTCTTGACTTTTTCACCACAATTTGAGCAATCTTGGCTGGTATTTTTGGGGTTCACTCCTATAGTTTTCACTCCAACATTTCCGGCTTTGACATTTAAGATAGACAGGAATTGACCCCCAAATCGCATCGTTAATTGATTTACTCAAACGAGTCTTTGCTAGCCCTTTAATGTTTAAGTTTTCATGGGCGATAACTTCTGCTTTTGATAACAATTCATTGGCTGTTTTAAAGTGGAAATATTTACGTTTATCTGCAACCTTTTTATGTTGTTTAGCTACAGCTTTTACAGCTTTTAACCATCTTTTACTACCTTTCTTTTTACTAGATAAACGTTTTTGCAAAGTCTTTAATCGCTGTTGAGATTTTCGATAGTATTGAGGGATGGGGACAGATTCTCCAACACTAGTTACTAAGAATTCCTTCAACCCCATATCGATTCCCAGAGTATTTTTTAATGTAGGTTCTACTTCAGTTGTTAAAGCTGGAACTGATTTGTCTTCTAGGGATAAAGTCACATAATAACCATCAGCTTTACGACTAATAGTCACTGTTTAAGAGTGAAAATCATCAGGTAATGGTCGATGTTTAATTAACTTTACCTTGCCTATTTTGGGCAAGTTGATCTTGTTTTCTTCCATGCAGTCTTGCTTGATTTGAGGATAAGTAAAACTGCGATAACGTCCAATTCCATTAAACCTTGGTTTTCCTAATTTATGTCCATTTTTATCTGTTTTAAACCATCTATCAAAGGCAAGTTTTACTCGTTTTATGCAATCCTGTAAAACCTGAGAATGAATCAGTTTGTAGTCAGGAAATTTGTCTTTGGTATTGACCAAATCTCGTTTTTGAGAGTAATAATCTGGATTATCTCTTAGTTGAGGAATTGGCATCCACCTTGCGGGCAGGCGTTAACTGGACAACAGTTTTCTGACCACCATGAGAACCGCTCGCCTAACCGATAGTTGTACTGCCAACGCAACAATTCTAACCACATTTCTATTATGGCTATTTGTTCTTTGTTGGGCCTTAATTTATATTGGTAGGCACTCCGCATGGTGAAAAATTTCTGGGGTGATAGCAATAGAATAATACAAGTTTTTCAATCAGGGCGAAAGCTTCTGCTGGGATAGCATACAAATTGAATGGGA
>NZ_JAAHGT010001390.1 GCF_010672385.1 Okeania sp. SIO2F4 | reverse complement strand
TTTTCCCAAGTTAAATCTTGCATAAAACTAACAGCAGCATTGCTCCGAAGTCGAGCATCTTTTGGATTGGAATATACTTTTTCTAACATTTCTACTACTTCTTCAACATCAGATTCTCCCCAACCTTCTACACCTGGAAAATGAGGGGTAGGTTTGACAGATTTTTGACAGCGTAATGGATAACAATGAGAATCATTAATTATGTCTAAATGCCCGGTATTAGCAGAAATAATTGTTGGAATACCACAGGCAAGACTTTCCATTGCCACAAGATTTGTTCCGCCTTCGCAACGATTTGTAAATACAGCAACATCAGCTTCTCGTAATATTTGTCCGACCATATAATTAGGAATCGGACCAACATCAATAACTGCATTACTAGGAATATTATTTTCTAGGAACCATTCAGTAATTTGTAAACGTTTATTTTGACTAATTTTCGGTAATCCAAGAACATTTCCTGTTTGTTCAATTCCTGCCATAAACTGAGGCCAAAAATTATGCCAAGCTGTAATTAATAATGCTTCAGGATGACGTTTTTGGAAAATTTTAAAAGCTGCAATGACAATATCTTGACCTTTACGATATTCTAGTTTGCCACCAGAAAAAATAACGAAGCGATCGTCAAAAGTATTAGATTTAGGTGCTGGATGAAAAATGGTTTGATCGATACCTTGTAAAACTTTTTGTACAGGTTTTATGCCTTTACTTTCTAAAATATTTGTATTCCAAGTAGAACCTGTAATAATTAAATTGTATGTTTGGGCGCGATTTATTTGTTCTGAAGTAAATTTGGTATTTTCTGAAAAAATAATTCCGATGTTTTTGGTTCCTACAAGATTGTTACTGACAGAGAAATTACTACCTAATGCTTGTAATGTTGGCAAATTTAGTTTAATCTTTTTGCCTTGGTGATTTTTGAATTGATTTTGCAGATTTTTATGCTCGTTGAAGACTGGATTTAGTAAAGCTTGATGGAGGGGGTTTAAGGTTCCTGGTTGAATGGAAGAAGGCGTTAATAGTAGGGGTTTATATCCTGGGGTTTGAAGTAGTTGGAGAGTAAGATTAATGCCATAAATACCCCAACCACTCATAGGGTTTAGAGACCAGTTAATCGCAATTATTTTCATTATTTCAGAAGTAGAATTTTTCAAATTATCAGAGTCGTTAATATTACTATTGGTTCCTTAAATAAAAGTTTTAGTTTGTTGATTTTTTGGATAAGTCATGAAGGTGGATGAAGGTGTGTCTTTTTTATGTTTGCCAGATTTATATTGTGCTAAAGCTTTTTGAATGGCTTCTTTTGGCAATTTAATAGGCTTTCTTTCAGAAATTTTATTGGTTGGAGAATTATTATCTAGCAAATTTTCTAAGCTCCCTTTAACTTGCTTCAATACACTATTCCAATCTCCTATTTTTGGCTGCCTAAATAATCTCATTGTGGGATACCAAGGACTATCTTTGCGGTCTGTTAACCAACGCCAATCAGAATCAAAGTTTAACATGACCCAAACTGGTTT
>NZ_JAAHGT010000139.1 GCF_010672385.1 Okeania sp. SIO2F4 | reverse complement strand
TATTATGGAGTAGCTCAAAAACTAAAATTACAAAATATTAGATATTGAATGTATCAGGAAATAGGGAATAGAGAATAGAGAGTAAGGAGTAGGGAATAGGCGAAGACACAATTATTTGTCAGAAAGAAATTCACTATAACTTTAGAAGTATGAATACTCATACTTCCTAACTGTAGATTGATTTCTATCTCTAAACTTATTCCAGCTTGAAGATTTAGTTGCTCCACGTCTCTTAATACTTATTTGACAAACAGTCTCTTGGAGCAATTGAGAATTAATATAGATGATAATTACGACTTGGTGATTAACTCTAAAAACATTTACAGATCAAGCCTAAACTCTTTTTTTTTGCGAAAGAAATGCAAGCTTTTTACTCACTCTAGCTAGGGTTTGCGTATGGAAAGTCTTTTTGCTCTTTGTAGGAGACTCGAGACTGGAGACTCGAGACTGGAGGAACGGGGAATTTAGAAGAAGTAGGAGTAAGAATTGTCTCTGAATTTTTCTGCCATAATCATCCTAAGATACTAGCATGCATGAGCTTTATAAGTGCGAAAAGCTGGTACTTTTTTCAACTCTAAAACGCCAAAAGCTTTATATTTCAATACTTTGAGAATTAATCACCAAGCCCTAGCTAGAATTTTAAGCATTTTGAGTAGACAAGGATGGAAATATTTCAGACAATTCTTACCGAAAAATTAATAATTAATAATTAATAATTAATAATTAAATAATTCGCGCCTTGAAGCCTCCCCTTGGATAGGGGAAAACAAAGACAATATTCCTTATATTCAATTCCCGAGCGGTTTTAACCTTCTTGTAATTATCAATTATCCATTATCCATTATCCATTATCCATTAATGAACTCCTACCTCCTAAATAGCCTAACTATTTTGTAGGAAATATTTACCACCCCTAGTATTAAAGGGGTTTATTTTAGGAATGATTTCAGATTGATATAAATATGAAAATACTTTTTTTGCCAGATAATATTACTGTTGATGCAGAGGTAGGAGAACCACTTCTAGAAGTAGCTGAACGTGCCGGAGTAACTATTCCTACAGGTTGCTTAATGGGTTCTTGTCATGCTTGCGAAGTAGAACTTGATGATGGTGAAATTATTTGTGCTTGTATTACAGCAGTTCCTCCTGGAGAGAAAAAAATGACTATCAACCTTTCTGTAGAAATTGACTGGTAATATTACAACAGTTTGCAAGTTCATGAGATACAAAATTTGAAAATTCTACCTAGTAGGGAATTGAGAAAGAGGAACTATAAATTATATCATCTCAGATTGAATAGCTATAATTAGAACTTAGTAGTTTTTATCTAGCCGTAAGATTGATATTTCACTTGCTCAAACCCTACTACAAACAAAAACTTTTTATTACTTTATGTGGATTTAATAAATTTTAAATCTGTTTAAGATAGCCAGTTATCAATTACCCATTATCTTCTTCCCGATCCTTTAAACTAACAGCATAATCACGAAATCTTTCCAAATCTGCCATCAAAGTAGATTCTACTATTCTGCCTAAAAATAAATTATCCATAATCTTAATTAACCATCCAGGAACTCCGTAAGCTACAGTTAACTTCACAATACTACTACCATGACGGTCATAAAAACGGATAGCCCCTCTGTTGGGTAAGCCATCCACAGACTCCCACTGAATAATTTGATGAGTAACTATTTTCTGAATTTGAGAAAGCCAACTAAACTCAAAATTACCACTGGCTAATTTCCACTTGGATAAGTCTGGATTATCTTTAAGGACTTCAACAGATTCAATCCATTTCATCCATTGTGGCATTTGTTCTAAGTCAGACCAAAGATTCCAAACTAAATCAATGGGAGCAGCTACCTCTATCTGTACACTATGTTCTAGCCAATTACTCATAATTTTTAGGGAGTAGGAAGTAGTTAGGAAAAATGGAAATTATGAGAAATAAGGTTCAGATAAGACCAAAACTCATAAGCTATGGAAATATTATACAAGCTTTTCACATTACAGGACTGCCCAAAAAAATCCTTATCGGAAAATTCCACTATTCATCCCCCCGCCTGGGTGCTTCAGAAAATGATTTGATTATTGCGTAGGTCGCAATAGAAGAGAAATTCCACTATCCACCTCCCCCGCCTGGGTGCTTCAGAAAATGAATTTAATTATTGCGTAGGTCGCAATAGAAGAGAAATTTCACTATCCACCTCCCCCGCCTGGGTGCTTCAGAAAATGATTTGATTATTGCGTAGGTCGCAATAGAAGAGAAATTCCACTATTCATCCCCCCGCCTGGGTGCTTCAGAAAATGAATTTAATTATTGCGTAGGTCGCAATAGAAGAGAAATTTCACTATTCATCCCCCCGTCTGGGTGCTTCAGAAAATGATTTGATTATTGCGTAGGTCGCAATAGAAGAGAAATTCCACTATTCATCCCCTCGCGGGGATGCTTCAGAAAATGATTTGATTAGAGTTTGCTGAAAAAAAAGCAGAGTGTCGTCTGTGTGGAGAGACAGAGAAAGTAACAGGAATAATTGTACCTTTATCTTTACTCTGCTTGTCTACCCAAAATCCTAACTTTTTAGTTACTCAAGCTGAAAAGTTTGCACTTTTTTTTCCTCCAAAAATGCTCAAACCTTTACTTTTCAATGCTTTTAGACTTAATCAGCAAACCCTAGTTAGGAAAAACGGGAATTATAGAGCAGTCCGTAAATGTCTATATTTTTATTGAAATTAAAAAAGACTTCTAGTTCCAAATTGTAGGCAAGCTTAACTTGTCACTCCTTTCCTACCTGTAGTTTTCCGTTGACAACGGATGTACATTCATCGAATCGCTCATAAGTGAATTTATTAAGGTTTTTAGGACTGCAAATAGTTACCTTTTGTAGATTTTCTTGAGCTAAAGTTCGATCTATATCAGCAACTTCAAGACAAAGAAAAAATAGAAAAACTGCTATGCAAGTTAACACGATCAATTGTGCTTTACGGAAAAATATTTTATCTCCTTATTATTTATTCAATAATTTTACTTAGCATAACAACCATATTTCCCTACTCCCTTTATAACAGTTTGCAGACACATCCCAGAAAGCAGACTTTCCTCCATTACCAAAAAATTAAGATATAAAACCTCTCCATTAATCGAGAAAAAAGAAAAAAAATCCTTTAGCCAATCCTCTTCTTTATAACAAGAGGTAAGTATTAATTATTAATTGTTAATTATTAATTGTTGAACTGCTCCCTAAAATATTTTCCATATTCGCCAAAATTATCTGAGCAGCTTGCTTTCCAGAAATAGTTGCCCCCTCCATACTATCAATATAATCTTGTTGAGTATAACTACCCGCCAGAAAAAAATTAGGCACTGGTGTTTGTTGGTTCGGACGATATGGGTCCATACCAGGAGCTTCCCGATATAAAGACTGAGCTAACTTCACCACACTATACCAAGTCATATTTAATTCCCGTGAAGAAGGAAATAATTCATGGACTTGCTTTAACACATGGTGAGCGATCGCCTCATTATTCTCCTTAATAAAAGGATCGCCAGGCGTCAATACCAACTGTAATAAAGAACCTTCCCCTTGCCGATAATAATCTCCCGGACTTGTCAATGCCAAATCGGCAAAACAGGAAAAATCAGCATCTGGAGTATAAAGTAAATTATCAAGACCAACAGCACGCTCTAATTGTTGACGTTGGTTTTTATCATGTAACTCCGTCACCCAACCATCAAATCTTAACTGTACCGTAGCAACTGGCACCGCATCCAATTTATAAATATTGTCAAACTCCGGCCATTTCCGCCAAGCTTTAGGTAGAATACGCTGAATACCTGGTACATCGCAGGCAAAAACATAAGCATCAGCAACAATAGTTTCTTCTGTATCCCCATTAGCTACAACTATTCCACTGACACGAGTCTCTCCATCATTCTCAGAAAACTGAATTTCCCTCACTTGTCGTCTAGTAAAAATTTTAGTACCCCGTTCCTCCAAATAATCAACAATAGGTTTGTGGAGATACTCATAAGGAGAACCTTCCAACATTCGCAACACAGACGCTTCAGTTTTTGCAGCAAATAATTGGAATATTGTCAACATACATCGAGCAGAAATATTATCTGCATCAATAAACCCCAGAGCATAAGCAATAGGATTCCACATTCTCTTGATGCTTCCATCAGACCCACCTTGACGACGAAACCAATCTCCAAAACTTACCTTATCCAAATCTCGAATAGTCTTCATTGCCCCATCAAAATCTACCAACCCTCTGACTATTGGACTGGTGCCCAGGGCGATCGCATTTTGTAACTTATCTTGCGCAGATAGTTGAGATGTGGTAAAGAAAGCCTTTAATCCATTAAAAGGCGCTCCCGTCAGGAAGCGAAAATCTAGAGAACCTGTTTTGCCCCCCTTATTGATAAAATTGTGGGTATGTTCTTTAAGACGGAGATTTTTAAAAGCTCCCACTTTTTTCATTAACTCAAAAAGTTGGTAGTAACAGCCAAAGAAAACGTGCAAACCCATTTCCACATGGTTTCCATTTCCATCTACCCAACTACCTACTTTCCCTCCAACAAAGGGGCGAGATTCAAATATTTCCACTTGATGTCCAGCATCTGCTAATTCTACAGCAGTGGCCATTCCTGCTAAACCTGCCCCTGCGATCGCTACTCGCATTTTTTACTTCCTTACTAAGTTTTTTTACAATTTTTAATAATTCTACCAATTAGGAAACCCTTTTGAGGTTGGAGAAAGTAATTTGCTCTGAATAAATAGGGAGTAGGGAGTAGGGAGTAGGGAGTAGGAAGTAGTTAGGAAAAATGGGAATTATAGAGCAATACGGTTCAG
Source organism: Okeania sp. SIO2F4 (assembly GCF_010672385.1). Classification (GTDB taxonomy): domain Bacteria; phylum Cyanobacteriota; class Cyanobacteriia; order Cyanobacteriales; family Microcoleaceae; genus Trichodesmium. The sequence goes on along the minus strand of NZ_JAAHGT010000139.1, from coordinate 10,191 downwards.
ACTAAGACCAAAACTGAATAAATAGGGAGTAGGGAGTAGGGAGTAGGGAGTAGGAAGTAGTTAGGAAAAATGGGAATTATAGAGCAATACGGTTCAGACTAAGACCAAAACTGAATAAATAGGGAGTAGGGAGTAGGGAGTAGGGAGTAGGAAGTAGTTAGGAAAAATGGGAATTATAGAGCAATACGGTTCAGACTAAGACCAAAACTTATGGGGTATAGAGAAACTATACAACCTTTGTAGAAAAATTTTTCATATAATAATTGTGTATCACTCATCCTAGGAGTTTCTTACTCCCCACACTTCCCACACTTCCCACACTTCCCACACTTCCCACACTTCCCACACTTCCCACACTCCCTACTCCCTACTCCCTACTCCCTAATTCAAAAAGATACTGGCATCAATTTTAACGGCCCAACCCCCAATTCTTGAGATGACAAGAATCTGACTTCAAACAAAGCCATCATATCCTTAAATTCAGGTTGACCACGGGAAGCACCTGTAATACCTCTAGCAATAATCAAACCACACCAACCACGAGTAGCAATGCAACGCTCATCCCATTTTTGTCTAGCTTCCTGGTGTACGGGGTCATTTTGCATAAATTCACCAAATAAATGCAATACACCATCATAAGTTTTCAATATACCCAAATCGTAAGTTTTTTCCTCCACAGGGTCTTCACCTGGATTAAATCCTATACCATGAAGTCCCTGAGCTTCTTCTAAATCTCCTATCAACTTAGTTGCTTTTGGCAAAGAAGTTTGAATTAAAATTATTGGTAGACCTTCTCCTGATAGTTCAATATCTTCCTCTGCTGCCTGATATTGTTTAGTATTATCCCTTAAATATTCCACCGTCTCCCAAGGTACTACTCCCAAACTTAAGAAAGAATTTTGTGGAACCAAATCATCTTTAAGCATGGGCATTTCAATTTCTAATTCTTCATCTCCTTCCGAATCAGACTCCACAGCTATTTCATATAATTCTTCTGCTACTTCTGGCATAGTTGTTACTTTAATTGAGACCACTCGATCTGATTTAGGTATAGGAATGCGGTAGCGACTACTAATGCTAGGGAACTTATTACCTGTCATTTTCTTGCGGGAAGCTCGCAAAAAGCGATGTAATGCTTCTAAAGTAACTAATGTCGTAAGTGCTTCCTCTTCATAGAGAACTGACCTTAAACCTTCCAAAGGATGTAAATTACCAAAATTTGCCTGAATTTCTGATACTGATAAATTTTCTAGGTTTGTATTCCCATTGTCATTATCCTCATCATCTTCCTGAAAACTATCGTAAGTAATAAAAAGGCAATCTTGCCCTAGAAAAGCTTCTTCTAAATTTTCATAAGATTTTTCATAAGTTACTCTTTCTCTAAACCTTTTGAGAGAATCTAAAGAACGATACAACAAAATTCCATAGTCCATGCCCAATTTACCCAAAACACAGACATATAGATTTTCAATATCCCATTGATTAAGTTCTATAGAGATGATTTGATGCTCTCCTAATATTTCCCAGGGGGCATCATCCCAAATTTGATCTGCTTTTTCGACTAAAGCTTCTGCATATTCAGGAGGTAACTGAGGCGGACGATTATCTGATACTTCCTGTAGTCCCCGAAATATTTCATCAATTAGAGGTAAATCTGGTACATAATCAATTGCAATTCCTAAGTTTTGTAAGACACCCCTGAGAAAAAATTGAATTTCTCGGTCTTTGACTACTATTTTTTGTGGTCTAATGGCTGGAGCTGGACTTTGAGGATTTTCCATAGCCCGCAGTAATGTCCTCACAATTGCTTCTGGGCCTGTATCTGGGGTTACCATATCCATTGCTCTGACCATTCCATGGGAGCCATCTACCCAGATAATACATTCGTTTGTTGTTTCCGACTCTAATTCTGGATTAGAGCTGGACTCTGAATATATAGGACGGCGATCGCCTTCCCACACACTAGGAACTTGTTGTAATTTTTGTAACCTACGAATTGTTGAAGGATTGAGAGCTACCATAAACTAAGCCTGTGAAAGTGAAGCAACCAGTGGATATTTTTTCCTTTGACCTTAAACCATATTTCGATCAATGTATTTTTACATACATTTTTCTGGAACGGCCTTGCTAAGATGAGGAGAATCGTCTCTTTGACTATCTGAAAGATTGCTAAGAGCAAGTGGGCGATCTAATCATACAAAAGTTTTTAGACTTACCATATATTTATACCCATCTTTGAATGATTCTACCATTATTAAGGAGAGTCTTTAAACAACTTATAGATAAATATAATCAGTATATGGGATGTTTATTGGACTAAATATTTATTGCTCGTAATTATAATCAGAAGTCAGGTACAAAATTATTGGTTCTTGGTTGTAGGGCAAAAAGAAAATACAAAGAAGAAAAATTATATTATTTTAAGTTATTATTCCCTAAATTTTAGCTTTTAAAGCACAATTTTCCTAATCTTGAACAAAAAATTTTGATTGATAATAATTATTCAAGCTAGTTATAAGTTCTATTTTCAGGAATATGTATAAAATATATGTAAGTAGTTAGAAATAACTATTAGACAGTTATAGTTGTATAAGGAAGGAGCTAGAAACAAATGACACAAACTACTCAGTCTCAACAAAAAGGGATTTTGATGACTGAATCTGCTCTAAAGCAAGTTTTATTTTTGAGAGAGAAACAAGGAAAAGACCTTTGCCTACGAGTAGGGGTACGTCAAGGTGGATGTTCTGGAATGTCTTATATGATGGATTTTACCGATCCTAGCACAATTAGAGACGATGATGAAGTTTTTGATTATGATGGATTTAAGGTAGTTTGCGATCGTAAAAGTATCCTTTATCTCTATGGTTTAATGCTTGACTATAGTGACGCTTTGATTGGCGGTGGGTTCCAATTTACTAATCCTAATGCAACTCAAACCTGTGGTTGTGGTAATTCCTTTTCAGCTTAATATTAATTAAATTAAACTACATCTTTGAAAAACTAGAGAGATGTGGTATATTATCCATCTGGATTGGTAGGGGTACAGTATTTACTGTGCCCCTAAATATTGTTGTGTAAATTGATTTTCTTAGTGTCCAATCTTCAACTTGACTTTTTGTGATTAATTTTTTCAAGTAGAAAACCTGGAATATTATGACCAAGAAATAAGGTATCAAACCTTCCCTTGGAAAGGGATAAAAAGCAGAGCTTCCCCTAGGGTGGGATGGCGAGCAAACCTCACCATCCCTCGACCAAGAGAAAGGAAATTTCTGATTTTATTGCCTCCTAATTCAGTAGGAGATACTAATAACTGATAATTGATAACTAATAACTGAAATGACTCAAACACCCGAAGAATTATATAAAGAAGGATTAGAAAGATATAAAGCTGGAGAAGACCCAAAGAATTTAATTCCATTATTTAAAGAAATTACTAACCGTTCTCCTAAAAGTAGTAGTAGTTGGATTAGTTTATCGTGGTTATATCTATTAGAGCAAAAACCTAAATCAGCCCACAAAGCAGCTAAGACAGGAGTTAAACTTAATCCAGACGATCCACAGGGCAGAATTAATTTAGCTTTAGCAATGCTGGAAATAGGAGAAAAAGGTGTTAGACCTCATATAGATAGAGCACAGCAAATGATTATGGCTGACTCAGATTGGCTGGAAGAAATTAAAAATAATATTAAAGATGGTTTTGATAGAAGAGCTGAATGGCCTAGCCTTAGTAGAGTTAAAAGTTGGTTATTTGATGTTTAGACCAATATATAGTCGTTAAAAAACTTAATGATTCATATAAAAACTTTACGATAAACCAGAAAAAATCATGTTATGATTTTTAGAACTTCAGAGATTACTTAATCACCATAAAGTAGAAAATCCCTAAGAGCTTAATGGCTCTACTAACTATCTAGATCATAATTGCTAAAAAACTTGAAAAATGCTAATTTGGCAGAAAATTTCAGGTTCAAACTGAAACAAGAAAATTGACTTAAAATATTAAGTATAAAACTTAAATTCTAAGTCAATCAATATTCTATAAAAGTCAGACTAGTTAAGGAAAATTATTTGCACAATTCTAGGTGAAGATGAAGTGTATTGGTAATATTCTATGAAAACCGAAAAAAATTGCTCAAAGTCAAAAAAACTGACTAGGCAAGAACAAAAGTAGGTTAACTAAACACAAATCAGTCAAAAATGTTTTTTTAGGATGTGAGGTTGATATTAAAGTAAGCCTAGGGATGCTAAACCAGTTTTTTAGTAGTTAGTAAGCTGAGTTAGAAGACTAAACAGTCTCTTGTATAAATCTCGATTAAGAGAGTCAAACCTAATTTTAGATAATGCTAAGGAGTTGAAGTACAATGACATTTAATAACCAAGTTAATAACCTAGATGACGTTAATGTAAAGCCTGAAACTCGTAACCATAAAGGATTTTTTGTTCAGGAAGGCGATTATAAACTGATGAGTATTGATGAGTCTGGTTGGGCTTTAATTTGTCTAGATGATGCAGTATGTCATTATGTAGATCCAGATAACTTGCAAGAAACAAAAGAATTAATCGGAGAATCGGCAACTGTTCAGAAATAAAAGTTTGAACTACCTATAGATTTAGATAAAAAAATGATTTGGGCAAGCTGCCGTCACAATTATGGCAGCTTGATTCTTTATTAACAAATTTGACAAATTTCAAGAAGCCAAAATATTTTTTAGAGCAGGCTTAACAGTAGGATACTGATACTCAAAGCCAGAAGCTTGAGTTTGTTTTGGTAAAACTTTTTGACCTTCCAATACCACTACAGAACCATCTCCCAATAACAATTCAATGGCAAAATCAGGTACAGGTAACCAAGAAGGTCGATTTAAAGCTGCTCCTAAATCTTGACAAAATTCTCCCATTCGTACAGGATTAGGAGAAGTAGCATTAAATGCACCTTGCATTTCAGGGTGGCGTAGAGAATGTAAAATTAAACCTACCAAATCATCAATATGTACCCAAGAAAACCATTGTCTACCACTACCAATAGGTCCACCAGCGAATAACTGGAAGGGAGTTAACATTTTCGAGACAGTACCCCCCATACCCAATACAATACCAATCCGCAAAATAACTAACCTTACCCCTACATCTTTTACAGGTTGGGCAGCAGCTTCCCAAGCTTGACAAACTTGAGCCAGAAAATCATTACCACTATTGCTAGTTTCATCAAAAGTTGCCGTTTCACTCGTGCCATAATAACCAATAGCCGACCCACTAACCAATACCGATGGTTTAGAATTAGCTTGGGCGATCGCCTCAACCAATTTTTCAGTAGTTAGCTTGCGACTATCCATAATTTCTTGCTTCCGACTAGCATTCCAACGCTCATCAGCAATACCAGCACCCGCTAGATTAACTACACCATCACAGCCATCTATAGATTTTTGCCAAGCACCAGACTGTTTTGGTTGGTAGGCAACTATCTCTAGATGAGGATAAGCTGAGTTAGGAAAAATTCGTTTTGCTTTTTCTGGGTTGCGGGTCAAAACTAATATTTGTTCGCCCTCTGAATGTAGACGCTCCACTAAGCGACTGCCAACAAACCCTGTTGCTCCTGTAATAGCTACTTTCATTGTTCAAAAATATATTTACGATACTTTTATTTATATAGCAATCCTATTTTATTTGTGTATAAAAATCTTACCGCTTTTAGGAAACAGGCAACAGGCCGGAGTTTCACTTTTTGGCGTTGCTGATGCGTGGGTATGATTTGTAGCTAAACTATTGAATAATAACCATTTCAGATTGTTCAATTTTTATTTTCATACCTTGATTCAGCAACGCCCACTTTTTGATCTACTTTACAGCGCTTTTGAGATGAAAACCCTGTAGGGGCGATTCGCGAATCGCCCCTACTGTGCGAATCGCCCCTACTGTGCGAATCGCCCCTACTGTGCGAATCGCCCCTACTGTGCGAATCGCCCCTACTGTGCGAATCGCCCCTACTGTGCGAATCGCCCCTACTGTGCGAATCGCCCCTACTGTGGTCTACTGAAATGAAAACCGCTGTAGGATTGCTATATCAGGAATTGGGCAGGAACCGGGCTTTCCGAAAGTCTAGTTAACTGTCCGCCAGAAGTTTTAGTTTTCATAAAAAAGAAATTTAGCCCCGATAAATTATTAGTAAAGCTTTTAGAAAGAACAACAGGTAAAAAAGATATGAAAAAAGTTATCTACTGGCTCATGGGTGAAAAAGCAGGAAGAGCGATCGTTGGAAGTTGGAATTGGTTATGGGGAATTCCAGTTGAGTCTGGCGGTGGAGTTTCCGTCGAAGTAGCAGAAGAATCTCTGCGTTCCATGCAAGAATCAGTGCAAAAGCTCGCGACCGCTGTTGCTACTCAAGTTAGTGCTTACGAACGAGCTAAACAGAAATATGAGGCGAAAGTCAAGGAAATGCAGACCTTTGAGAACCAAGCAATGACAGCTCAACGAAACGGTAACGAAGAGGCTGCCCGCCTGGCAATGTCTAAAGTAATTCAAACAGAACAAATATTATCTCAATTAGAAGCACAGGTTTTGCAAGCCGAAAAGTATGTCGAAGCTTCCAAAGACAAGCTGAGACGGGAACGACAAAAGCTGGAAGAATATAGGACAGACCTGGGTAATATGAAAGATATGCAGGAGATTAACAAAGCTTTGGGAGATATGGCCAAAGTTAATAATAACTTAAGCATGGATTCAGCCCGCTCTCAATTTGAGCAGGCTAAGAGTGCTGTGCAGCGTCGCAATATCCAACAAAACTCTCTGGCAGAGCTTTCAGAAGACCCTACAGAAAAGCTTAAAGCAGAGCTGGAAAATATGAGTATAGATGACGAAGTGAGTCGTCGCCTTCAAATTCTTGACAGTCCTAAACAATTACCACCAGAGTAATAGAAATATCCGAGGAAACAGGGAACACTTAACTGGGAACAGGAGGAAGTAATTGATAATTTATGGACAAAGACTGATTATCTAGACATACATAACATACATAATATTAAGGAGAAAAAATTATGGCTAAATCTAGCGGACCGCCACCAATTGTATATATCTTAGCACTTTTGTTGATCGGGGGTGGTGGCTATTGGTTCTTGACTCACAAAAATAAGCAGCCAGAATCAACAGTTACTAACACTCAGTCTACAGAAACTCAAATAACAACAACGACAACTTTTCCTTCACCAACCAATGTTGCCAGCGGTACTGTAGTTCGCGTGGATGGTTCTACTAGCATGGTGACGATTAACCAAAATCTCAAAGGTGGTTTTGAGAAACAGTTCCCTGGTACTAACGTTGCTACTAGCGCTAGAGGTTCTAGTCAAGGAATTCAAAGTTTACTAGCAGGTAGTGTGGATGTTGCTGCTTCATCGCGTCCTCTGACTCCTCAAGAACAAGCTCAGGGTTTAGAAGCAATACCTATTGCTTCAGATAAAATTGCGATCGTAGTAGGAATCAATAATCCTTTTAATGGGAGTTTAACTTCCAACCAAGTAAAGGGAATTTTTCAAGGACAAATTACTAATTGGTCTGAGTTGGGAGGCGCTAATGTTACAATTCGAGTAATTAACCGACCTCCCGTCAGTGGTACTCATCAAACTTTTAAAGAAATGGTGTTGAATGGGGAGAATTTTGGTAATAGTTCTAATATTACGACATTGGAGAGAGATGCGACGACTCCCATGTTGAGGGCTTTGGGAAATGATGGAATTGGTTATGCCACTTACGCTCAGGTGCAATATCAACAAACGGTGCGATCTCTCCCCATTGATAATTTGCTCCCTAGTTCTACAACTTATCCTTTAAGCCGCCAGTTGTTTTACGTCTATCAAAATCCTCCCACTCAAGCTGTTCGAGATTTCTTAGGTTATGCAACTTCCCCTCAAGGACAGCAAGCGATTTTTGCCAATTGATCTTAAACCCGATAGATAATTTATAATTAATTCCCAAAAGCATAAAGCCTCTCCATTATCCATTATTAGGAGAGGCTTTATACCTTGATTTTTCGGTAACAAATATAGCGCTACTTGAATCGGGAATAGGGAACACAGAAGGTGGGAACAGAAGACTGTAAAAGGGTTTTCCGTTTGTCATGCTGCGCAAACAGGATTTAAAAATGTCTTAACCTATTTGCGTAGTGCTATATTTATCAAATTGGTATAATCAGGAAAGGGAAAATATAAATGAGTAGTAATAGTTAAGATAGTTTTGCCTACCTACTTACTTAAATATAATACTAGGTCACAAAAAAATCTCTATGAAAAAATCAAATTTTTTAATTGCTGGTGCAGCCCTAATTGCAGTAGGCAGTATTGCTACATATCTTTACTTTAAAAATATAGCAATCAAGGTGTCTAGTCCTCTCAACAGCGCCCAAGTTGTGCCAGAATCTGCAATTATGGCCACTTTTTTCCATCCTAATCAAAAAGCTATAACTAAATTACAACAATTTGGTACTCCTGAAGTAAGAAAGTTGATTAGTCAGAGTTATGCAGAATTTCAGCAAGAAAATTTAGCTCAGACTAATATTGATTGGGAAAAAGATATTAAACCTTGGTTGGGAGGAGTAATGTTGGCTTTTGTACCTAGTGAGGAGGTGCAAAATACTGATCCTGTAAATCTTTTGATGGTAGTGGGAATTAAAAATAAATTAGAAGCTTTGAGATTTGTTACTAAGTTGAAAGGGGAAGATGAGAGCAAGGTAATAAAGAGAGAATATCAGGGGGTGACTATTCGAGAAGTTACTGATGAGACTGGGAAAACTTTTAATTTAGCAATTTTGGGAGATTATTTGGCGATCGCTCCCATAGCAGCAGCAGTGGAAGATGCTATTGATACGTTTCAGGGTAAGAGTGTTTCTATGAGTAAAAATGCTACTGAGACTTTACAACAGAATGTGGGGGTTGAGAATGCTATTGCTACTATTTTTATTCCTAACTATAGTCAGTTTATAACAGAATTTGCGGATGATTTGCCGGAGAATCAAAAGTTGTCTGCTGCTAGTTTGGAGCAATTCCAGGAAATAGATTCTATGGTGATGGGAATAGGAGTTGATGATGCAGGTGTGAGGTTGCGAGCGGTGACTAAGTTGGTGTCTCCATTGCAACCCCAGCAGACTCAACCTGTATCGGGTGAGATTTTGCAAAGGTTTCCGGCGAAGACAATGATGTTTATCAGTGGCATGGGTATTAGTCAAAGTTGGTCGCAACTTGTGACTCAAGCACAGGAAAATGAAGATTTACAAGATTATCTGGATATGGTGAGGAAGACTTTTGAGGAAGTAGGTTTGGATGTGGATCGAGAAGTGTTTAGTTGGATGGATGGAGAGTTTGCTCTTGGTTTGATTAGATCAAATCAGGGAATATTAGCCACAACTGGAGTTGGTGGAGCGATGGTTTTCGAGACTAGCGATCGCTCTGCTGCTGAGGCAACATTGAAAAAGTTAAATCAAATGGCGATCGACAATGGGGGTGTGGCAGTTAAGGAGAAACAGATGGGAGCGCAGTCGTTGACAGAATGGCAGATGGTTGGTATTGGTACATTTTTTGGATATGGGTGGTTGGATGATAATGCTTTGTTTGTGGGGGTAGGAAAACCGTTAATAAAGGTGATAATGAGTATTCCTGATGATGGTTTGATTGATAGTGAAGGTTTTGAGGAAATTGTGGGGTCTTTGCCAAAGTCGAATCAGGGATATTTTTATTTGGATATGCAGCAGGCAATGGTTTGGGTGAATCGTTATCCGTTTGTAAATGTGGTGATACCATCAGAGGTAAAGACGATTTTAGATTCTATTCGGGGTATTGGGGTGACTGGGAGTTGGTCAGATGAATTGACGAATGAGATGGAGATGTTGTTGGCTTTGTAGGAGGAGATTTTTCGGGTGCTTCATTAATGGATAATTGATAATTACAAGAAGGTTTTAACCATTGGGGAATTGAATATAAGGAATATTTTCTTTGTTTTCCCCATCTCAACGACACAGATACAATCACGATAGACCCACTAATTGTTTCACATATAAACTATTGGTGATTATTTGTCAACTATCATCTCTAAATTTTTAATCAAAAATAAACTGTTGACAAGAAAACAGGATGTGATAGTATTTTGAATAAAGGCAATAATTGCAAGCAACGAATTAACATATTATTTGATGGCAATAGCTTTCAAAGA
>NZ_JAAHGT010001389.1 GCF_010672385.1 Okeania sp. SIO2F4 | reverse complement strand
TGTGTAGCCATTCCAAAGGTAGCTATGGAATGTAGGACGAAAGTCAGAGGGTCTATGAACATAAAAATTTGTCCTTTTGTGTTGACAACCATACCGCACCCTCCGGGGGATTTTGCCCTACTAAATCAGTCGCAATAAAGGCATAAGGGAACGAGAAAACCTCTCTAAGACATCCCAAGAATATAGGTCGAGAACTTAGGAAGCCATTCAAGGTCAATCTGCAAATCGGTTGCAGGTTTTAGGGGGAGTAGGATTGGGTAAGAAGCTTATATGAGCAGACGTACCCACTGTTAGACGTAATGTAAGGTAACAATTAGCGATGAATAAAGCTAAAACACTAAAAAGAAGGTTGGGAGATCCAAAGCCCTTTTTAAGCGTGGCATGGGATACAGACGATATCCCAGACCCGGTTTGTATTAATCCAAATCTCAAATGGAGAGATATTAACTGGAGACGGGTCGAGAAGAATGTATTTAAGTTGCATGCATTTAATTTACAGAGCATCCAGCCGTGGCGAAATCCGCTTTCCGGCGTAAATACCAAAGACTTCTGACCAAAAACTATTACGCAAGGTTGCTAGCTGTTAGGCGCGTGACACAGGATAACCAGGGCAAGAAGACAGCGGGTGTAGACGGTATCAAAAATCTACCACCAATGCAAAGATTTAATCTGGTAAACCTACTTTCATCACGCTACCTCAAAGCAAGCCCAACCCGTAGAGTCTGGATACCAAAACCAGGAAAGGACGAAAAGAGACCTCTTGGAATCCCATCAATGTACGACCGTGCATTACAAGCTCTGGTTAAGTTGGGTATGGAACCAGAATGGGAGGCACGTTTTGAACCTAATAGCTATGGTTTTAGACCAGGACGGTCAACACACGATGCCATCTATAGCATCTATGCCAGTATCAACAAAAAACCCAAATATGTCCTAGATGCTGACATATCCAAATGTTTTGACCGAATTAACCATGATGCACTGCTAGGAAAGATTGAAAAAACACCTTACAGGCGACTAATCAAACAATGGTTAAAGTCTGGAGTATTTGATAACAATCAATTTCTAGACACTGTGGAAGGTACACCACAGGGAGGGGTCATAAGTCCCCTACTAGCAAACATCGCCTTACACGGTATGGAAAAAACCTCACGGGGTGACAAGGTAGCTGAAAGCTATATCTAGAGGTGGATTTATCAAATAAGCTGAAGAATAGTTCAACTAAAATCCCACTATTATTGAGAATAGATGGGGGTGTGGTGCGTTCGCGGAGCGTTGCGGAGCGCAGTATCGCGCCACACATTAGGTTGATTATTTATTCAAATAACCGGGAAAACAGTTAAAAAGTCCGATCAAAAAGGGTTGGTAATTACAAATAAAAATTAATAAAAGTGAATATATTAGGCTTTGATCAAAACCAGATCGAACAAAAGTTGAGTCCATCTCAAATAATAACATTACAAATATTATTATACTTAACATCAGTACATAAAACCGTACAAATATCAAAATTAAGTACT
>NZ_JAAHGT010001388.1 GCF_010672385.1 Okeania sp. SIO2F4 | reverse complement strand
TTTAATTCACTTTCACTCAAATCAGCATTTTCTAACTCTTGCTGTATCAAATCTAAAAAATATTTAATTGCTTGTGCCGTAGCTTTTTGTAAAATTTTTCCATTTTTCATCCCACCAATAGCATCAGAAATACCCTGTTTAAAAAAGTCTTTAACATAGTCTTCAGCAGCACCCTTACCTAACTCTCCAATAACTTCCTGAGCAATAAATTTAACCGCTTCACTACCCCCCCAAGCAATTAACAATTCAATCATAACTATTCAACCTCTTATGGATTAGTTATTTTTAATTATATAACACTACACATTTAGGAAACCGACATTGTTGGATAAGGGTTTGGTGACCAAACCCCTACGATATTGAAACAGAAAAACATTATTATTTAACCTCTTATGGATTAGTTATTTTTAATTATGTAAAACTACACATTTAGGAAAACGACATTTTTGGGTAAGGGTTTGGAGACCAAACCCCGAGGATATTGAATTCTAACGATACTGTCGGATTTAGTATTATAATTTCTGACTTTTAACTTCTAACTTTTGAATTTTTAATTTTTAATTTTGACTTTTAACTTCCCTGTTTCCAATCTTCTCCCCCAGGCAACAAAACCAAATTTTCATTAATAACTCTCGACAAATTTTCCGGCGAATATTCATACATCAAAGCCAATAATTTTAACGCTGTTTCTATCACCAAATCTCTATCAACAATTTCTACCAACTGAAAAGGACTATAAACACCATTCAAAACTTCCACACTAGCATCACTAATAGCATCTTCAATTACTCTATTTATCGTCGAATTCCATTCATCAGCTTTAATATAATAAGCAGTTTTATTATCTTGTAGATTTAACTTTTTAATCTCTCGAATCGAACCTCGAATCGAAGTTGCCCAGGAATTAGTCAATCTTTGCTCCACTTGATTTTTGATTAGATGAATCAGCATTCTAATTAAATAAGATTCTATTTTCCTAATAATTTCTTTTCTACTCATCCCATCTAATTCATCCAAAATTTCTAAGGCATCTTGATAACGCCCCTCAAGGATACTATTTCTTAAATCAGTTAATTCTTGAGTAGTCATATTTTTATCTTCCTCAAGCAGTTTTTAATCAAATTATATGGCAATTTTTTAATCTATAAATTTACCTTAAAAAGGGGGAAGTCTTCAAAGTCCCCCTTAAAAAGGGGGATTTAGGGAGATCGTAAATTTATCTCATTAAACAGATAAATAGTATATCAGATCGCCCTTTTAATACCATTTATTGATGAAGTTACACTTAATATAAAGATGAGAATAGTAAGTGTAATAAGGTCTGAGAAACAATTATTAACTACATTATTACAGAGAAATGGTATAAGACGAAATGTTTTTAAAGGGTTGCTCAAAATCTCCGTTACAAAAATAACTTCTCAATTCTCAATTCTCAATTCTCAATTCAATACATAAAATCACCTTCAATTAAAGCCTGAAATTTAGGATTCAAATGAATATTACCAAAATCAGTATCAGTTCTTGC
>NZ_JAAHGT010001387.1 GCF_010672385.1 Okeania sp. SIO2F4 | reverse complement strand
AACAACTGTATAGTTTACACAGGAACTCACGATAATGATACTACTCTTGGTTGGTGGTCTAGAGCTACTCAGGAGGAAAAACACCACGTTGCTCGATATCTGGCTTATACCTCTGATAGCGATATCCAAGAAATCAATTGGTCTCTCATACGTTTGGCCTCTTCTTCTGTAGCTGACATGGCAATATTCCCTCTGCAAGATATTCTTTCCCTGGATAACCGCGCTCGCATGAATGACCCTAGTATTAATCCTGGACAGTGGCGGTGGCGCTATACCACTTCAGAGCTTTTGAGTCAACAGTTGAGCGATCGCTTACTACACATTACTCAAATTTACAATCGGTAATTAATTCAGGCTATAGTATAAAATATTACGCTTTTGCCCTAAAATATAGCTGAGTCGAGAAGTCGGGTTTATTTGTTTCCATCAAATATGTATAGTCTGTTCCTAATCAACCCGACTTCGGTGAAGTTGAAACTGCATTGAATAATAGAAGTTTCAAAAAATATTGCTACATTTACTCTTTTTAGTGGAAGTTAGTAGGGGTTTGGTCACCAAATTCCTAAATTTTTTGTGTCAAATAGCTGGGTATTTTGTACCTTCTGTGTTCCTATTTTTCTGGTTATATAAAATCCGGTTATACAGTAATCGCAAAATTACTTCCTCTTAATACAGATGTTCTATTAAATACGAATTTAAAAATTTAATAGTTCAAATCCAATATTTCTCCGCGCCTCCTAACCCCTGATTCCTGACTCCTGACTCCTAGCGCGATACGATAACTAATTACCCGAATTCTATATTAGAAGTAACAGGAAATAGAGATTTGTAGCAAAAATTTATCTATCAAACTAGTATAACAGGTAAAACCTAGTTCAATCAGAATCAAACCTAACCTCAAAAACTACACCCTGCAAGTTAAATTTATAAAGTTTTGATGATGTTTTGATGATGTTTTGATGAAGTTTTGATGAAGAATTTTTAATATTTTTCTCCTCTATATTTGCTGAAGTTCCCCTCACTCAATATATTTACAGATTTTACACTAATGATTTATTTTACTTAAGTAGTATTGCCATAGTGTAAATAAAATTGCTATCTTTCTTTGACAAGAAGAAATTACCAGGGTCAGGCACATATTGTGTCATTCCTCTTAAATTAAAACTGAAAAAAATAAAAGAAACCAGGCAATGAGCATATACTTTTCTAACAATTTCAAACAACAAAAAATATTTAACCCTTCCATACTCAAATCTTGCAAAAATATTCAGATTAGCCAAATAGCTCTGCGTTGTGTACTTGGTCTAATAGCAAGCCAAAGTTTTCAATCACCCGTAAAAGGTATAGTAATAAATGATACCGCCGGATCTAGCACTGCTCAGTCCCTGGGTGCCCCTTTTACAGCTGTAACTGACATTTTATTCAAAAATTTTGAAACAGGTGAATTTGAAAGTGGTTGTACTGGTTCACTAATTGCAGATAATTATGTACTTACTGCCCAACATTGTGTTCGGGATATTTTATA
>NZ_JAAHGT010001386.1 GCF_010672385.1 Okeania sp. SIO2F4 | reverse complement strand
CAGGTGTACCTAACTGACTTGACATCCTCCCGACGCTGCTATACGCGAGACAGCGCGGGATTCCCTAACATCACTGATAGGGGCTTTCTGCTTCTAACGCACCTGCCTCCAAGGCCGAACCTCTTTTCGGTCTAAAGGCGCGCTCCACAGACTGACACTGCTAGCCCAGCAGCCTTAATTTACTTATGGTAGCATACTCTTGTAAAAACCGCAACGTTGATTGGTTTTCGGACCGACGCTCCCCTACGGGAGAGCGCGGGTCTCCAAGCAACGTTGAGATGAAATCCGCCGTATAGAATCCGGTTGAACAGTCGTCCGCAGCGACGATAGGAAGCAATCTCCGTGCACCCCTGAGATTGCTTCCTTCCACTCCGTTCCAGTCGCTGCGGACGCAGGCTATAGTAATTACCCGGATTCTATATAAAGCCTTCCCTTTTAAAGGAATTAAAAAAATATTTGGTTCATTATTTCAAGCTTCTGGGTTGAGCCAGAGGTACTGATAACTGAAATTACCCAATAAGTAGACAAAATAATGGTATATTCAAACATACAAAAAAACTACGATGTCGTCATCGTCGGTGGTGGACACAATGGACTAATTGCAGCCTGTTATCTTGCCAAAGCTGGGAAATCTGTTTTAGTTCTAGAAAAACAGGATACAGTAGGAGGAGCAGTTGTTTCCCGCCAAC
This sequence comes from Okeania sp. SIO2F4, assembly GCF_010672385.1. Classification (GTDB taxonomy): domain Bacteria; phylum Cyanobacteriota; class Cyanobacteriia; order Cyanobacteriales; family Microcoleaceae; genus Trichodesmium. Next base: position 848 of record NZ_JAAHGT010001386.1, on the reverse strand, counting down.
TATTTCCGGGTATTGAAGCTAAACTCTCAATTTATGCTTATCTAGTCGGAATGCTGCCACAAAAAATTATCTCAGATTTAGATTTAAATTTTAAATTCCGACAAAGAAATCCTGCTTCCTTTACTCCATACGAAAAAGATGGAAAGCATGAAGGTTTACTGATTAGTAATAGTGATGAAGCAATTACTAAGAAATCTTTTGAACAACTCACTGGAAATTCAGAAGAGTACCAAAACTATTTCAAATTCCATCAATTACAAAAATCTCTAGGAAAGCATCTTTGGCATTCATTGCTTGAACCCATGCAGACTAGAGAAGAAATTAAAAAGCTTTTTCAAACAGAAGAAGAAAAGCTAGCCTGGCAGTTATTTATCGAGCAACCCTTGGGAATTGCGATTGAAGAATTCTTTCAAAGTGATTTGGTGCGGGGTTTAGTCTTCACAGATGGAACTATTGGCACCTTTACCCATCCCCATGACTCTTCCTTACAACAAAATCGGACGTTTCTCTATCATATTATTGCCAATGGTACAGGAGATTGGTGTGTTCCAGTGGGTGGTATGGGGAAACTGACAGAGGAACTTGTTGCTCAATGCAAAAAAAATGGTGTGGAGATACTCAACCATGCTGAAGTTACACAAATAGAGCCAGAGGAACAGCAAGCAACCGTAAAGTTTGAACATAAAAACCAAGAAAGCTATGTTAGTGGGAGATATGTTTTAGGGACCTCCAAAAAATCAAATGTACAATTGATAATGATAATTATTGTTGGTCAAAGGAAGGGGCAACTATGAGCTGCCCCTTCCCACTCCACTTTTTTTGTAGTAAATTTGAAACTGGGGCGTGAT
>NZ_JAAHGT010001385.1 GCF_010672385.1 Okeania sp. SIO2F4 | reverse complement strand
CTAGGTGAAGTACAGAAATTGTGATGCCAATTTATGAGAGGAAGGGGTTGGCGATGTCAACCCCTTCCTCTCCCGTATAAAAATGATTATCATTCTCATAAATTGTACATTTTATTTTTTGGAAGTCCCTAAAACCAAATAAAACAATTACTGCATAAATCCCTAATTCTCCTAACTGAATAATCAAACTAACAAGAGAAAATTCTCCAGCATTAACCGACACACAAATTGCCAGAATTAACAAAGCAGCAATATCAGTAAATATAGTCGCTCCAATAGTAACAGTAACTGCTTCATTACCAACCACTCCTAATCGATTAACAATGGGATAACCCAACAAAGTATGAGGAGCAAAAAGAGAACCAATTAAAACTGAAGCATTCCAGCCAAAGCCAAAAATTCTACCAACTAAAATACCAGCAATAATAGGGATAAAAAAAGTGATCAAGCCAAAACCAATGGAGCGATTTCTAGTTTTATTGAATTGTTCTAAATCTATTTCTAAAGCGATTACAAACATCAGATATATTTTGCCAATATCTGATAGTAACTTCATAGTTTCTGTATCGCTACTGAGAATTTGTAAACCATGAGGACCTAGTACAACTCCTCCCACTAATAATCCCACTAAACCAGGTAGTCGAATACGTTCAAAAATTGGCGGAATGGTTAAAATAACCAGTAGAAGAATAGTGAAGGCAACAATTGGAGTATTGGGCAGCAACTTAATTACCTCTTATTGAAATTTTTCCTACCTATACTAACAAAGCCTTTAGTTGAAGATGAAAATTCTCATAAAAAATCCTCACCTCATAAGAAATAGTTAGAGACAAGGATTCAAAAAAGTTTCTATGTTATGGTTGTGAGAAAAATCTACTGTAGTTTTTGATGCTGTAAGGTTTAACTCAAAAGCCATCCTCCTAGACTCAGGATTCCTATTAATGTTACTGGTTCAGGAACAACTTTAAACAACTTTATATGTAACAGTGCCACTTCCGATTAAAGTGAATTGTTGTACATCTCTTAATCTTATAGCAGTTTTCGAGCTTGACATCCTCCCGACGCTGCACTTGCGTGACAGCGCGAGATTCCTAACCATCGCGCTATTTGGGCTTTCTGCTGCCTCTTGCAGAGGAGCTGTCTCTTACAGAGGAGCTGCCTCTTGCTACGGTAGCTCTCGCTAACGCTAACGCTAACAATGCACCAGCCTCCAAGGCCCTCGCCTCTTTCCGGTCTAAAGGCGCGCTCCTAAAGACTTGCCAGCGCCGCCAAAGGGGGTCTCCCCCATGAGCGACTGGCGCTGACACTGCTAGCCCAGCAACCTTTAGATATATAGCACACTATTGGAAAAACCGCAACATTGATTGGTTTTCCAATTGCGTCGCTCCCTTGTCAGGAGAGCGCGGGTCAAAGCAGGGAAAACGCATCTAATTTTTTTGACAAATGACCAAGATTCCGCTCGGAGAAGGTGCTGTGTGATACATTTGCTCCCACAAAAACTATTTTCGAGTCAGGGATAGAACTCCATTCTACCCTCCAC
>NZ_JAAHGT010001384.1 GCF_010672385.1 Okeania sp. SIO2F4 | reverse complement strand
GGGTTTACAAATTGCCTTAGACTCTCAAACAGGAGAACTAATAGTCATCTCTCCCCTGGAGGGTTCTCCTGCTGAAACTGCTGGTATCCAATCAGGCGATCGCGTGGTCAAAATTGATGGCCATCCCACCACGGAATTTTCATTAGATGAAGCTGCAAATAGAATGCGGGGTGCTGTTGGTTCTTCTGTGGTACTAACAATTTTGAAAGAAAGTAGCGACCAACCCCAAGACATAAAAATAATTCGGGATCAAATAGAGATTAACCCAGTCTATGCCAAGTTAAAGTCTAACCCTGAAACAGGACCAATTGGTTATATTCGTCTAAGTCAATTTAATGCTAATGCTACTACAGAAGTAAGCCAGGCTGTAAAAAGTTTTGAGGAACAGGGAGTAATTGGCTATGTACTTGATTTACGCAATAATCCAGGTGGACTATTACAAGCTGGTGTAGAAATTGGGCGTCTGTGGTTAGATGAAGGTACAATTGTTTACACCGTTAATAGACAAAGAATTCTTGGTAGTTTTTCTGCTGAAGGTCCTGCTATAACTAATGCCCCATTAGTTGTCTTAACTAATCAGGGAACTGCTAGTGCTAGTGAAATTCTTGCTGGCGCACTTCAGGATAATGGCCGTGCTTTATTGGTGGGTGAAAAAACTTTTGGTAAAGGCTTAATTCAATCTTTGTTTGATTTGTCTGATGGTTCGGGGCTGGCAGTAACAGTAGCCAAGTATGAGACGCCAAACCATAAAGATATTAATAAACTGGGAATTATTCCAGATTTTTTGGTGGAACAAGACCCGATTTTACCTAACGAAGTTACCACAGAAACTGACAAACAATATCAAACAGCAGTAGAGCTTCTAACATCTCAAGTTGTATTAGCAAATGCAGCTTAATTAACTCAGGAATTAAGTTTATTTGAGGGGTAGTGGTGTATTATAAATGATTTTACTCACTGTATATTAGTGCGATTTCCATCTACTATTAATATGCATAAATAACATTAGAAAACGTAAATTATGAAAGAGGAGATTGATTATTAATATTAGGATTTGTAGTTATACTCAAAAGTGCTAAAGTATCAAAATATTGGGAAGAGATATCTCAATTATTGGAAATAACTGCAAGATAAATTTGTAATTCTACTAATCCTAATTTCAAAGTTGTTGTAGTTTGTCATGAGAAACCGAACATTAATTTCGAGCATTCAAATTTACAATATATCAAGGTAGATATTCCTATTCAGACTACATTTGTAGAAAAACGTAGAGATAAAATGCACAAATTTATCAGAGGAATTCGTTTAGCAAAGGATTTGGGATGTTCTTATATTATGATGGTTGATGGGGATGACTGTATAAGTAAATTCTTAACTGACTTTATTTGAAAATCTAAACAATCTTATGGTTACTTTATGAATCGCGGATACTGTTATTCCGAGAATAATCAGTTTATTGGAGTGGGGAAATAATTTCATAAATACTGTGGTACAAGTCACATTATTAAAAGTGATTTATATGACGTATCCGATCAGATGTTATTC
>NZ_JAAHGT010001383.1 GCF_010672385.1 Okeania sp. SIO2F4 | reverse complement strand
ATAATTAGGGGCGGTTAGTGCAAAAACTCGCTATAAATATATCTGAGGGGCGCGGTTAGCGCAACAACAAACAAAGACTTTTTTGATTAGGAGACGATCGCCATGGAAGTATTAGACATTAAACGAGAAATAGAAAATTTGTCCTCTCGCCTGGGAACAACCCAGGACTATCTTTGACATTCCCGCACTAAAAGCAAAAATCGAAGATTTAGAACAAATTGCAGCTCAACCGGAATTTTGGGATGACCAAACGACGGCACAAAATACTCTGCAAGAACTTAACGATCTGAAATCCCATCTTCAGCAATATCAACAATGGCAAAGTAATCTGGAAGATACTAGGGCGATCGTTGAGTTATTGGAATTAGAAACTGATGAATCTTTGCTTGAAGAAGCGAATTTGACAATTTCTAGTCTCAACCGCGAGTTGGATCAATGGGAGTTGCAGGAATTATTATCCGGTCTATATGACCAAAATGGAGCAGTTGTAACTATTAATGCTGGTGCAGGAGGTACAGATGCTCAAGATTGGGCAGAGATGTTACTGCGGATGTATACCCGGTGGGGAGAAGAGCATAAATATAAGGTGCAGTTAGCCGAAATTTCTGAGGGAGACGAAGCAGGTATTAAGTCTGCAACTTTAGAAATTATGGGTCGTTATGCTTATGGTTATTTGAAGGCGGAAAAAGGTACTCATCGCTTAGTCAGAATTTCACCTTTTAATGCTAATGGCAAACGACAAACCAGTTTTGCTGGTGTAGAAGTGATGCCCGTATTAGACCATTCTGTAGAGTTGGATATTCCAGAGAAGGATTTGGAAATTACCACTTCTCGGTCTGGGGGTAAGGGTGGTCAAAACGTGAATAAAGTAGAAACAGCGGTGCGAGTAGTTCATATTCCTACAGGTCTTGCTGTGCGTTGTACTCAAGAGCGGAGTCAGTTACAAAATAAGGAGAAAGCTTTGGCATTACTCAAAGCTAGGTTACTGATAATTGCTCAAGAGCAACGCGCCCAAGAAATTGGTGAAATTCGGGGTGATATGGTAGAGGCAGCTTGGGGAAATCAGATTCGTAATTATGTTTTCCATCCTTATCAGATGGTGAAAGATTTACGGACTCAGAAAGAAACTACTGCTATTACAGATGTGATGAATGGTGAGTTAGATCCATTTATTGAAGCTTATCTACGTCAGGAAAATCAAATGGTTGAAAGTCAGTCAGCTTAATTTAGGTTTCAGCTTGACTCAAAACCATTAAGCAGTCTGAATGGTCTGTCAATATTCAATTGTTGGGTAGCCAAGCAAAACTTGTAGGGTGCGTTAGACAGCTAAAATTTAGACTGTGAAAGCCATTTAACAATCTGTCGCAGGGCACCATTGAATATGTTTTGGTCTACTAGCACCTTATATCATGTCCGGATAATGAGTGATAAAAAAGTTTTTGTTTGTAGTAGGGCTTTAGCCCATCAAATATCTATCTTAAGGGCTAAAGCCTTACTACAAGCTTTAATTATACAGCAGTTTTCATTTCAGTAGACTACATTAGGG
>NZ_JAAHGT010001382.1 GCF_010672385.1 Okeania sp. SIO2F4 | reverse complement strand
GTGTAATTAAGAATGTGTGAGATTTAGAATAATATAATTTTTGTAAAATAATATTATAAATAGTTTAGTTTAACAACAAATAAAAGGGAATAAAGAACAAAGAATAAAAATTAGCTCGGATGGAAGCTTTATATGGCCGACTTTGGAATGAAAAAGATGTTGATGCTCTCAACCGCTATGACCAAATACGCAAGGTAGAACCCATGCAACGAGCATTGAAAGAGCTTAGGGCGACTGGTTGGTTGGCTGGGTTAAGGGGAGACCAAACCAAGCACCGTCAAGGTTTAGCTCGAATTGGTAAACAGTCGGGTATATACAAGATTCTACCAATACTTAGTTGGCATTCACGGGATATTTATCAATATTTGACTGCTCACGATTTACCTTATCATCCATTTTTCGATTTGGGATACACTACTGTGGGAGATTGGCATTCTAGTCGGCCTCTGACTGCTGATGATACAGATGAACGTGATACCCGATTTCATGGCCTTAAGCAGGAGTGTGGGCTACATTTACCTAAAACACAGGCTGAAGCTCAAAGTCTTGATTCTAGTTCATTGTAATTAATTTGATTAGGAGTCGTGTGAGAATAACCATTAGAGTTTTTTTGATGGAAGCTAGATTTAACAATCTATTTCAGATAAAATTTGTAGAACTTATTTTTACATGATGCCTTGGCGTCAGATTATCGTTGCTACGTTCCGAAGGTGTGAGGTGTTAGGTTTTAAAAGCATTTTACAGATAAAGGCTGAAGAATTTTTTCGGAAAAAAATTTTAAGCTTTTAGCCCCTGTCGCTCAAAATGTAAGAATTTTCTTGTGGAAGAGCTAAAAAATATCAGACAATTCTTCTCTTTTTCTTAGATACCCATTTATCCTAACTTCTGACTCCTGACTACAATACCTTTTTTTGGTTAAATCCCCATTAAATGCAATCTAAAACCTAACACCAATTTAATAAATATTTGCTACAAATAGTTAGGGGATTTTTTAGGATTCAGGAGTCAGAATGAATAGCTTTGATACCATTTCTTAGTTCATCACTTATCTTATTAGTCAAATAGAGATCTTCTGTAAAGTCTTTTGATAGCCTTTATTATTCGTAACATTCTTTTTTCACGCTTGGCACAATACTTAAGATCTAGAATAGAACCTTTTTCAATTACTGCCTGGCTAAAGTCTTTATTTATTTCAAAGCTTCAGCATGATAACGAATATGATCTTCGATAAAAGATGCAATGAAATAATAGCTATGATCGTAATTTTCTTGCATTCTTAAAGTTAGTGGTAAGCCAACTTTTTTACAGGCATTTTCAAATACTTCTGGGAGTAATTGCTTTTGAGCTAAAAAAGGATCGGCAGTTCCTACGTCAATTAAAATCGGACGATTATAATCAGAAGTTAAAACTAATTCACTAGCATCATAATTACGCCAATTTTCTTGATTTGTACCTAAATAATTGGTAAAAGCTTTTTCACCCCAAGGGCAACTCATAGGTGCTGCAATTGGAGCAAAAGCCGAAACAGATTGATATTTTTCTGGATTTTTCA
>NZ_JAAHGT010001381.1 GCF_010672385.1 Okeania sp. SIO2F4 | reverse complement strand
GTGGAGGGTAGAATGGAGTTCTATCCCTGACTCGAAAATAGTTTTTGTGGGAGCAAATGTATCACACAGCACCTTCTCCGAGCGGAATCTTGGTCATTTGTCAAAAAAATTAGATGCGTTTTCCCTGTTATAGTGATGTAGCTATTGAACTAATAGTCACTATCAGTAGTTTGTTCGGATTAGCGTATGGGACAAACAGAACGGTTTGTAGAATCTATATTTAATTTGATGGGCGCTTATTTATCGGTACCAGACCATAGCACTGCATACCGTAGGGTCAGAAAATTGAATATTGTGATACCAGTAATGCCAACCACAGAAGGGATGTACTTAGTAGTAGATTCTACAGGGGTCAAAGTATACGGTGAAGGGGAATGGAAAACCAGGATTCATGGTTGTCGCGTAAACGTAGGACATGGCGTAAATTACATCTAGGTGTGAATGAGGCCACCGGAGAGATTGTCACAGCAGTTGTCACAACCAATAATGTGAGTGACGACCAGGTATTTTCTGACCTATTAGATGGAGTAGAAGGTGAAATAGCCCAAGTTTCAGGTGATGGGGGTTATGACAAATACTAGTGCTATGAGACAGCTCACTAACGAGGGATAAAAACGACTATTGCACCGCGTAAAAATGCTGTGATTAGGCATTGGACTTTGGACAAAAAAAAATAGTTAGTGTAATATTTACACTAACTAATGAAATTAATGTTTAAAGACCGAATTCATACTGGAATTATCTTCGTTTTTGACATTATTTATCCCATTTGAAAATCATAGGATGGGTCTGGTTCAATTTCTCCACCAAAACAGATATCTAACGGGACTTTCTTGAAGGGAATGAACAACTCTCTTCAACTCATCAATAAGATTCCTTCGAGTCATTTTTTTAACCGCATCAATATGAGCTTCACTTCCAGCTTTTCCGTTCATATTTATATTTACTTTTTTTCTGACTGTCAGTAGCCATAGGAAAAATAGGCTGCCCAGATTGTAATTTATAATAATAGTACAGTTTCTGATTTCTATTGACTTGATAACGAATGAGATGAACTTCAGGAGGAGCTACCTCTCCTTCTTGTTAAAGAAGCTTGATTTTTTGCTAAAATTTACGCTCTTTACTCTTGATTTGTTTCCCTCTAAGGGTTGCTGATTGAGTAGTTTTATAGGATTTTTGTGTAGACATTAGAGTGAATGTAAAAGCAAAAATGTTAGTGTATTTATCACACTAACATATTCATCTATTAGTTAACTAGCTATTAGCTTGAGCGCATTTAGCTAGCCTCCTGGGTCGTAACTACGTTAACAGCTAAAAATCCAAGGGTTTAAGTCCCCCACTATAATTTGAAAAATTAGTGGTGCGCTTTGCGTGGGGGTTTGAATCCCCCATTATACACGCCTGAAAAGCTGATTGCTGTTAGCGTTAGCGTTAGCGCAGCTCCTCTTTCAGAGGCAGCTCCTCTGAAAGAGGCTTGCTGAGTGCTGAGTGCTCCTTCAAGAAATTCTGAAAAATCAAGAAAACACTGAGTTGGTCAAGGAATTCTGATGCTGGAGGAAAAAC
>NZ_JAAHGT010001380.1 GCF_010672385.1 Okeania sp. SIO2F4 | reverse complement strand
GGAGATATGGATTAACAATGAATTAGGGCTTGCTCATTAAATCTAAAAGCATTGATAGATAGAGGTTTTAGGCTCAAAAAAGTCTGGCTTTTTAAGCTTGAGCAACGAGAAAGTTAGAGTTTTGAGGAGAATAATTACAGAAAAATTGAGGGATAAAATATTCGACTAACTCCTCTAAATTTTCCATTTATCCTGACTCCTGACTCCTGACTCCTCCCCTCACATATAAGACTTTTTCAGCAAACCCGAATTAATATCGAGGAATAACTGAAGTTAGTAGCCAATATAATTTATGCTTAAAAGTTTTTTTCTCTACATTTTTCTCTACAGTTGTAGGTTGTTTCATTACTTGTAATAACGAACTTAAAGCATAATCTTCAGATGAGTTTACTTGCCGATCAAAAAGAGCAATATTAATCGCTAAAGGTAGAGCAATAGCAGCTACATCTGGCTCTAATTCTTCAACTAATAAATCAATAGACTGACGTACTCTCACTGCAGAACGAATTCCTTGCAATATTTCTTCACCTAATCCTAATTGTTGTAAATTAGGATATATTTCTTCCCATTTAACTTCCCGATCTGGTTCCCCTGCTTGAATAACATAAGCTATCAACCTTTGCAGTTTTCCTTGTTGCTTGGTTGTCATGTTTTGGAGAGGTTCGGTTGTAGTTATTTCCTGGGAATTATTTTGATTTTCTTCTTGTTTGACACCATCAACAATTTTTTGCCAATCTTGACTATCGCAAGATGCCGGTTTTTCCACTGTTAAGGAAATAGTTATTTTTTTGTCTAGACTAGCATCAAGTTCGGTTACTTCTGCTTTTACTCCCAAAAAACCTAGCCATTTAGCAATTGTATGAATTAATGTTAGACGGGTTGAGTGACAGTTTGCTAATAACCGAACCTGGGTCCGAACCATAGGACGAACGATTTGTGTCAGCATTATGATTAACGTACTGTCTTACCTATAAATTTACCTTTTTAGAGAATAGCTAATTTTTATAGAATGAATGGCAGTATTAGCTACAGATTTTTCTTGCCATTTCTCTATGAAGTTACAAGAGAAATGGTATAGCGCTACTTGAATCGGGAATAGGGAATAGCGGTGCGACCCCGCGGGGTGCGACAGACGCAAGCTGTCATATCTCGCGTTGGTGCAAGACGCAAGTGGTGCTACCCGGCACCGCCGACAGGCGCAAGTGGTCAGACCCCGCGCCGCCGACAGGCGCAAGGGAATGCTGACCAAGAGAGGGAACGCGCACCAAGAAAGGGAAAAGGGAATAGTAGACTATCAAAGGGTTTCAATATTTAGAAATGTCCTAACCTTTGCTTCAACTGCTATATAGTTTGATTTTAGTTGATAATTAATTTAACTATTGCGCAATAGTTTTTAGATTTTAGATTTAGATGAAGTGGCAGAGTGAAAAGTTTTAGTTGTTAAACTAAGCCAGGTAAGTTACCCTACCCGACTCGTCTTCAGAACCGGACGTGAGACTTTCACCTCATCACGGCTCCTCTCTTAAACGTCCCTTTTCATGGGTACATCCTGCTTCAGAGTTAG
>NZ_JAAHGT010000138.1 GCF_010672385.1 Okeania sp. SIO2F4 | reverse complement strand
TCAATGGCTTAAGTGGTTTTATGGCTAAAGATGCAACGTATTATTTTAACTTACTCTACTTACCTATTATTACTTCTTTAGCACTTTTTTCAGTATAGTAGAATAGTTATATATAGTCATTATGAATAAGACTGAATCACTTTTTTAACTGAAACTCTTTCAAGGCAAGAAAACCTTGTCTCAATCTTAACTGGAATGACTATAGAACCTAATTGGTATCTTTTTCAAGATGAAGTTTTTTTAGTAAGAGTCAGAAGTAGAGCAGAAGTAAGTTTGGCAACATACCTTTGGTAAAAACTAAGATATCACAACCTTTTTATAGAGGTTTTGTGCTGAATTTTCGTAAATATTGAATAGGAGCAAATTAAATTTGATGGCTGATTTTTTCCTCACTCCTGATGATTACCGAATAATTAATAATTAATAGTTAATAATTAATAATTAATAGTTGAAGCGTCAATAATTAATTATTCATTCAACAATTAAGGTTTAAAGCCTCCCCTTTCAAGGGGATAAATCAAAAAAATTTCCAAGAGCGCCAATCAATTCCGTTTCAAGAAGGGGTAATTATTAATTATTAATTGTTCGCACGTTAATTGCTGAATTATACTTACCAATATAGATTTCAAATTAGTTCTATCAAACTCAATAATAATTAATAAAAATCATGACAAAATTAGACAGTGCTAATACAGAAAAAGCCTTACTCTTTAGGGAACTACAAACTCATTTGCGCGATCGCTGGCAAAATATAGATTTGTCTGACCAGGGTGACTCAGATATTTTGATTATCCCTTCTGTCACCCTAGACCAACGAGAGTTACTAAAAGTAGAGGGTGTTCACAATTATGAAGAACGACATCTATTTTCCTTAATACGTCTGCGTAACCCCCGCACCCGATTAATTTATGTTACTTCTGAACCCCTCCATCCCAGCATTATTGACTACTACTTGCAACTATTACCAGGAATTCCCTTTTCCCACGCTCGCGATCGCCTGCTTCTATTTGCTACTTATGATGCTTCTGCGAGACCTCTAACTGAGAAAATTTTAGAACGTCCCCGTCTCATAGAGCGTATTCGACAAGCGTTGCGTCGGGAAAAATCTTACATGGTTTGCTATAACTGTACCCCACTCGAACGAGAGTTGTCTTTGCAGTTGGGTATCCCTCTGTTAGGATCAGACCCAGATTTGAGTTATTGGGGTACTAAAAGTGGCAGTAGGCAGATATTTGCTGAATGTAATATTCCTCATCCTGATGGTAGTGAGTTAGTTTGGAATGTTGATGATTTGGCATTAGTAACAGTGCAGTTGTGGGAACGGCAACCTGACCTCCAACGAATAGTAATTAAGTTAAATGATGGTTTTTCAGGGGAAGGTAATGCGCTTTTAGATTTACAACCACTACAAAAAGTAGAGAATAGTGACAGGGTGAAAGCTATACTTAATAGTTTTACGGCACTACGGTTTCAGTCTGTTGATGAAACTTGGGAAAATTTTAGTAAGCGCATTTTTGAGTTAGGTGCAATAGCGGAAGCATTCATAGAGGGAGAGGTAAAGCGATCGCCCAGCGTGCAAGCTCGAATTACCCCCAAAGGTGAAGTTGAAATTATCTCTACCCATGACCAAATTTTGGGAGGACCTGATGGGCAAATTTTTCTCGGTTGTCGTTTTCCTGCTGATGAAACTTACCGATTAAATTTACAAGATTTAGGTATAAAAATAGGAAAAAGTTTAGCTGAAAAAGGTGCTTTAGATAAATTTGGAGTAGATTTTGTAGCTGTAGAACGGGGTACAAATGAATCGCCAAAATGGGATTTATTTGCGATTGAAATTAACTTGCGTCGGGGTGGTACAACTCATCCATTTATGACATTAAAGTTATTAACGAACGGAAGTTATGATTATGACACTGGTTTATTTTATAGTCAGCAGGAGCGGGCAAAATTTTACAAAGCTACCGATAATTTACAAAAAAGTCGTTATCGGGGTTTATTGCCTAATGATTTAATGGATATTATTGCTTTGAATCGATTACATTTTGATAGTGGTACTGAGACAGGAACGTTATTTCACATGATGGGTTGTTTATCACAATTTGGCAAATTAGGTTTAACAAGTATTGGTAATTCTCCCGAACAAGCGGAGGAAATTTATCAGACAGTTATTAATGCTTTAGACCAGGAAACAGAGGGAAATAATAATAGCTGGGGATTACCCCCAACTAATCCTATTTCTTGGCACGGTGGCATTTAATTTATGTAGTTGAAGCCTTGGTCTGATCTTTTTTTATATCTCGTCGTCCCCAAGGTTTCAAAAAAGAAATAATAAAGATAAAAATCAGGCTTAAAATTTGAATAGAACCACCAATAACTATTCCTTTAGTATCAAACATAAATAGAGGATTATTCAATGCTTGTAATCTTTCAGCATCAGAAATAGAAGTCATAGCATTAGTCCAAGGACCTAACCAAAACGAGCCGAAAGTAATCAATGTGACAGTCATAATCCACTTAATAATTACCCAGTAAAACTTAAAAAATCCCCAAACAGTGAACCAGCAAATTAACGCTCCAGTCAACAAACTTAAATTAGCTGCTGGAATAACTACCCAATCATCTAATAATTTGACAACTGAGTTAATTGCATAAAGTTCATCTCCGTTAGTAGTGTTAAGATTACTAATAACCATAATCACCATAGAGAGAGCAGTGCCAAACCAAGTTGCCCCAGAAATAACATGAGCAGATATCAGCCAACTTTTCTGATTTCCAATTAACCTAATTCCTGATTTGTGGCTTTTTTTGTCTTTAGCTAAAGCCGATTTATTAGTCATATTTTAGTTTCGGATACTCCCTTTTTATTTTATGTTTATTATATAGCAATTCCCATACTGGTGAGTTCAATAATTGATAATTGATAATTGCCTCTCCCTCAAAAGGATTGGATTGACGCGGAGCGTGAAAATTTTTTCTTGTTTCTCCTTTCTCCTTTAAAGGAGAGGCTTTAAACCTTAATTATTCGGTAAAAAATTATAGATTTTGGAAGACATAGGACAGAAAAAAAGTCGGCAATTGTACTTTACAAGGTTGAAAGAGGAAACTAGGGAAAATAATGATAGTTAAAGATTGCCTCTTACTAATTGTATTTCTGGGAATGGTTATTTCAGGATAAATATTTATAACATTAGTGACAAAACTGAGTTTTTCAAATAGCTTTCGATTTAAACTAGATTTATGTACATAAAAAATTCAAGTTGGGAGGTTGCCTATCTATTGTGTTATTGCTCAATTGCCATCATATAGATGGCTCACAAAGTCTCACTAACTATAACTAATTTTTAAACTAGGAGTTTGAGTCCATGAATAACATCACTCTAAAATCTAAAAAGTATCAGATTATTGACTCTGTAAATACAAGTTCTAAAACTCTGGTCGATCGCGATCGATATATTTAATGGTAGTTAGTTGTGTTAAAAGTTTTGAGGAGTAAATATCCCTGTTTTCATAAATTATTAAAGTTATGCAATTAATATTAAAACAGTATTTTTAGAGCCATTAATTATCCAGCCTGAAAACTTGAATTTAAAATATATCGGGAACATAACCATGAACGATAATCATACTTTAAACTTTCAAAATTATCAGACTATTGAATGTATTCATCAAGGAAAAAAATCTTTAGTTTATCGCGCTCAAAATATCTCAAACAACCAACCAGTTATCCTCAAATTATTACGAAGTGAATATCCCAGTTTTCATGAACTAATTCAATTTCGTCATCAATACACCATCACAAAGCATCTGAACTTACCAGGAGTTGTGCCACCACTTGCTCTGGAAAACTATCGCAATAGTTTAATCTTAGTTATGGCGGATGAAGGTTATATTTCTCTCAACAATTATACTCAAGATAATTCTTTGAGTTTAAGTCAATGTCTAACTATTGGAATTAAACTGGCTGAAATTTTAGCCGGACTCTATCACCATCGTATTATTCATAAAGATATTAAACCTGCAAATATTTTAATTCATCCTCAATCTTTAGAGATTCAAGTGATTGACTTTAGCATTGCTTCTTTACTTCCCAGGGAAACCCAAGTGCTGAAAAATCCCAATATTTTAGAAGGAACTCTAGCTTATATTTCTCCAGAACAAACTGGACGAATGAATCGAGGAATTGATTATCGAAGTGATTTTTATTCTTTCGGTGTGACTTTGTATGAATTATTAAGTGGAAAACTGCCGTTTGAAACTACGGACCCCATGGAATTAGTTCATTGTCATATTGCTAAGATGCCTACTTCTTTAAGTAAGAGAGAAAAAACTCCCGAAGTACTCTCTAATATTATCCTGAAATTAATGGCGAAAAATGCCGAAGAACGTTATCAGAGTGCTTGGGGAATTCACAAAGATTTAGAAATTTGTTTAGAACAATTAGAAAATACTGGGAAAATTGAATTATTTGAAATAGGAAAACGAGATATTTGTGACCATTTTATTATTCCCGAAAAACTCTATGGAAGACAACAACAAGTTGAACAATTATTAGATGCTTTTGAACGTGTTGCCTCTGACTCAGACAAAGCACGTTCAGAAATGATGTTAGTAGCGGGATATTCTGGAGTAGGAAAAACAGCGGTTGTCAATGAAGTTCATAAACCAATTGTCCGGCAAAGGGGTTACTTTATTCAGGGGAAATATGACCAGTTTCAACGTAATATTCCTTTCAGTGCTTTTGTCATCGCATTGAGGGATTTAATGGGGCAATTATTGAGTGAAAATGATGCTCAATTGCAACAATGGAAAGATAAAATATTAGAAGCAGTTGGGGTTCAGGGACAGGTAATTATTGAAGTAATTCCTGAACTGGAAAAAATTATTGGTCAACAACCTCCAGTTGCGGAATTATCAGGAACTGCGGCACAAAATCGGTTTTATTTACTATTTCAAAAATTCATCCAAGTTTTGACTACAAAAGACCATCCGTTAGTAATTTTTTTGGATGATTTACAATGGGCAGATTCGGCTTCATTGAATCTATTACAACTGTTAATGAGTGATGGTAATAGTGAATATTTATTGTTAATTGGAGCTTATCGAGATAATGAAGTAAGTCCAGCTCATCCGTTGATGTTAACCTTGGATGAGATTGAGAAAAATCAAGCCATTGTTAATAGGATGACATTAGCTCCATTGCGACAAAATGACTTAAATCAATTAGTGGCAGATACGTTACATTGTGGTTTACAACAAGCTTTACCTTTAACTCAAGCTGTTGCTAAAAAAACTGAAGGAAATCCCTTTTTTGCCACTCAATTTTTAAAGGCATTATATGAAGATAAATTGATTTATTTTAATCGCGAAGAAAAATTATGGGAATGCGATTTAGCACAGGTGAAACTGGCAGCAGTTAGTGAAAATGTGGTTGAGTTTGTTGGTAAAAGATTAAATAAATTAAATTATGCTACTCAGGATGTGCTGAAGTTCGCGGCTTGTATTGGCAACCAATTTGATTTAGAAACTTTGGCTATTGTCAGACAAACTTCTGATTTAGAAACCGCTACAGATTTATGGGTAGCATTGAAAGAAGGATTGATTTTACCCATTACAGAAGTTTATAAGTTTTATACGGCAGAAACAACAGAAATTAATCCACTTCAAGGCAGTCAAATTTCAGCTAGTTATAGATTTTTACATGACCGAATTCAACAAGCAGCTTATTCTCTGATTCCTGAAGACCAAAAGAAAGAGACACATTTCAAGATTGGTAAGTTGTTGTTGAATAACATACCTGAAGCGGAACGACAGGAAAGAATTTTTGAGATTGTCAATCAGTTGAATTATGGTATTAAATTAATTGCTGAACAACAAGAACGGGATGAATTAGCCGAACTGAATTTAATAGCTGGAAAAAAAGCAAAAAACTCTACAGCTTATCAAGCTGCTTGTAACTATGCGGAAATAGGCATCAATTTACTAGGCAACGAAGCTTGGCAGCGAAAGTATGACATCACTTTAAAGTTGCATGAACTTGCAGCAGAAGCTGCATCGCTTTGTGGTGAATTTCAACAAATGAATCAGTGGATAGAAGCAACAACTGATAATGCAAAAACCCTCTTAGAAAAAATAGGAGTTTATACGGTCAAAATTCAGACATTATGCAGCTTAATGCAGTTGTTAGAAGCAATTGCCCTTGGTCAATCTATTCTTAAAGAATTCGGAGTCGAGTTTCCTGAAAATCCTAGCGGAGATGACATTCAGCAATCTGTACAGGAGATTAACACTTTAATTGGAAATCGGTCTATTGAAGAGTTCTTTAATCTTCCAAAGATGACTGATGCGGAACAATTGGCTGTGATGCAGATGGCAGCAAGTATCTTTTCAGCTTGCTACATAACAGGTTCACCTTTATTTCCCTTCGTGGTTGCTTTACAGGTCAAGTTATCCATTCAGTATGGTAATAGTCCCTATTCAGCTTTTAGCTATGCTTGTTACAGTGTCCTCCTCAACAACTTTTTCCAGGAAATAACAGCAGGAACTGAGTTTGGTAAATTGGCTTATCGCCTCATATCTAAATCAAATGCACAAAAAATTCGCTCAGAAACTTGTACATTACTTGGATTATTTGTTTTTCATCGCCAGTCTCATTTACGGGAAACCTTACCCATTTTGCAAATGGGCTACCAGGCAGGACTAGAAACAGGTCAGTTGGAATATGCTGCATATAATGCAATCGGTTCTTATTTAAATAGTTACTGGTCTGGTTTACCTTTAGCTGGACTTGAATCCCAAGCTCATGCATTTTATCAACAACTGCTTGAACTTAACCGAATTAAAATGGCAAAAAATTGTTTAGTTTATTGGGAAAGTGTCATTTTTCTATTAGGTAATCCAGATAACATTGAACTTTCCTTTGACAATAGTGATGAAGAGAAGGCAATGGTGACTGAGGCGCTAGAGTTTAATGACCTGACCCAACCCTTTATCTTTTATATCCATAGAATGCTCTTAAGATTTTTAATGGGAGAAATCACTCAAGCAAATACAGATGTCATGCAAGCTAAACCCTATGTTATGGGTGCAGCAAGTGAAATTTGCGAAGCAGGTTTATATTTCTATGACTCTCTCATTGCTCTGGCGATGCTCTCTGAGTCACAAATTGAATGGGAAACACAACTGCAACGAGTTCAAGACAATCAAACTCAATTGCAATTTTGGGCAAAACACGCCCCCATGAATCATCAACATAAAGTTGACTTAGTAGCAGCAGAAAAACATCGAATTCTGGGCAATAAATTAGAAGCAATGGAACTCTACGATCTAGCCATTTCAGGTGCAAAAGAAAACGAATACATCCAAGAACAAGCACTCGCCAACGAATTAGCAGCCAAATTCTATCTCAACTTAGGACGAAAAAAAGTAGCTCAAACTTACATTATAGATGCCTACTATTGCTATTCCCATTGGGGAGCAAAAGCCAAAATCAAGGACTTAGAACAACGTTATCCTGAGTTATTAGCACCCATTTTAGAACAACAAAAAATTAGTCTCAACCCTTTCAAAACTATTGCCAGTTTAGGAAATACAGATAGTTACACTAAAACCACAATTAACAACAATACCACCGGAATTTCAGACGCACTGGACTTTACCAGCATCATCAAAGCATCCCAAGCATTATCCAGTCAAATTGAACTGAATCAATTAATTTGTCAGTTAATGCAAGTGATGATGGAAAATGCAGGCGCGACAAAAGGAGTATTAATCTTATCTGAAGCATCACAGTTAACAGTTAAAGCGATTTCCACTCATAATTCCCATGATGATGAAACAATTTATTGCACTGAAACATCTATTTCAGTTGAAAAAAGTTTAGCTGTTCCTCTGAGTGTAATTAACTTAGTCAAACGCAGTTTACAACCACTCAATCTTGATGAGGTTTCATCTCAACCTCAGTTCGCATCCGATGAGTATTTCATCCAACATCAACCCCAGAGTTTATTATGCTTGCCATTATGCAGTCGTGGAGAACTTTTAGGGATTCTATATTTAGAAAATAACTTAACAGCAGGAGCATTTACCCCAGAACGGATGGAAGTATTGAAACTGTTGTGTTCTCAAGCAGCAATTTCTTTAGAAAATGCACAACTCTATCAACAATCTCAAGATTATGCTCAACAATTAGAACAGTCTTTAAAAGAATTACAACTTGCGCAACTACAGTTAGTTCAGAGTGAAAAAATGTCAGCACTAGGGCAAATGATGTCTGGTATTACCCATGAGATTAATAATCCTTTAGGGTTTGTTGCTGGTAATATTACTCAAGTAGAGGAAGCATTACAAGAATTGTTGAATTATTTGAAACTCTATCACCAATATCATCCACCAGGGGAACAACTCAAAGCTTATGCTAAAGAAATTGAGCTAGAATATCTGTTGGAAGATTTACCTGAAATCCTCGCTTCCATGCAAACAGGAGTTAACCGTATCGCTGAAATTAGTAAGTCAATGCGCATTTTCTCCCGTGGCGATCGAGAACAAAAAGTAGCTTTTGACTTGCATGAGGGAATTGATAGCACTTTGTTAATTCTCAAACATCGCTTGAAAGGGAATAAATTTCGCCCGGAAATTGAGATTCTCAAAGACTATGGCAACTTGCCACAAATTCTGGGATTTCCGGGACAGTTAAACCAAGTGTTTATGAATATTCTGGCGAATGCAATTGATATGTTTGATGAGATGAGCGAAGCAAGTTCAATGACACAAATGAAGCAAAATCCCTATAGTATTATTTTAACAACAAATTTAGACCATGGAACTCAAATGGTCAAAATTAGTATTCAAGATAATGGCTGTGGAATGTCTGATGAGGTGAAAGCTAAGATATTTGAACATCTATTTACAACAAAAGCAGTAGGGAAAGGAACAGGTTTAGGACTATCTATTGCTCGTCAAATTGTGGTGGATAAACATGGTGGAAAGTTAAGTTGTCATTCACAACTAGGTAAAGGAACTGAATTTGTCATTGAAATTCCTATGAGGTATTATAGCGCTTTTCATTAACATAGTTTATTTTAATGATATTGTGAAAAAGTTCAATTTAAAACTAATTATTTTCTCTTTTTCGGAGTTAGATTTACAATGGATAATACCATAGATTTTTATAAGTAATGTGTGAAAAAAATTCTCTGTGAATATGAATATCTCAAGGATGAAGATTCACAAATTGAGCTAATTTTTGATGATCAAAGAATGCGTTATATGGTTTTGTGGGTAGGATGGTACAAATATAAGCGTATCCATCAATGTGTTGTACATATTGATGTTGTTGGGGATAGTATTGTTATTCAATGTAATGATACGGAAGAATCAATAGTAGAAAAATTTGTAGAGATGGGAATTTCTCAGGAGAATATTAGTTTGAATTTTATACATCCTCAACATCAAGGTTATTTGGAAATAGCTACTTAGGGTTTGCTGAAAAAGTCTCATGGTGATGATAGGGAACAGGGAACAGGAAACAGTTTAGACTATCTGCAAAGGCCAAATTTTCTGATAGTTAGGGGAAAATTTTAGCATTTTGAGACTACAAGAGCCAAAAACCAGGCAGTTTTTCCGAATCAAAAACCATCGAAGCTATATCTGGCATTGATTACAACTTTATTCAGCTAGCCCTACTTAATTTTATCCTTTGGAAAAAAGGCGATCGCCTCCTTTGAGTGAATTATTATTGCTCATCTAATTCATCCCAAGTTTGTAATTCTTGCCATTCTCTATGTTGCTGATAATTTTCTAACATTTTTTCGGCTTGCTTTGCTAAAAGTTATCGTCTTTTTTCTAATGGTAATTTAATTAAATAACGGGCATCTGTTTCATCTTTTTCTTGGAGGTAAGTTAAGAAATATAAGGCTATTTGTAGTCGTTCCGGGGAAAGATTTACTAACTTTTCTTTGGCTGTTTCAAGGATTGTGGGGTCTGTTTATTTTAATGAGATTTTTGCCTCTCTCATTTTTTATTCACGATTAGGATAATTTTATTTTACACAAATTCCACGATTTTCTAACTATTAAACTGTCATTGTGAGGGGAGTCGGGAAAGCAATGGTTTTAGTAAGTACATATAAGTTCCCCCCGTGGCAATCTCTATAATGTCATTGCGAGGGGGGTGGGGAAAGTAAGAGTTGTGGTGACTCCCCATACGCCCCCCCGTGGCAATCTCTAGCTAAAGAGATTGCTTCGACTAAGTTAATTGCTTTCCCAGAAACTTAACTGTTTTGCTCACCGTCTCGCAATGACAAGGTTGGTGTTGTCATTGCGAGGGGGGCGGGAAAAGCAAGAGTTTTGGTGACTCCCCATACGCCCCCCGTGGCAATCTCTGGTCTATTTGACTTCCTCTTGACACACTTTTAATTTTTCTTTTTCTTGGGGGCGAGTAGTTAAATATTCTTCCAACCAATCGCATCCTGTTGCTAATAGTTCGTTTAAGTTTTTATTCTGCCAAATTAGCACTTTGCTTTGACCTGTTGCTATGTATTTACCATCAGGGGAAAAGACAATATTACCTTGTTCTTCGGGAACTGTATATTTAGCAATTTGTTTCCCATTAATACCCCAGATACTTAATTCATTGGAATCACCTAAAACAGCAATTTGCTGACCATCTGGACTGAAAGCCATACTAAAAGGTATTTGTTGAAATTTTATCTGATTAATTAGGTTTCCAGAAAAATCCCAGAATTTGATTGAATAATCCATGCCCATCGTTGCTAATAGTTGACTATCTGGACTGAAATGAACATCTAAAATCCCAGCTTGGTTATTAATTTCAACAAGCTTCTTAGTCTTTATATTTCTAAAAGATAAATTTTTACTTCCTGCATCCCATGTTGCCAAGTATTGACTATCTGGGCTAAATTTTCCTCTATTTCCAAGGAAAAGAAACAAATTACTTATATCTAAGATTACTTTTTCTCTCAGAATAGTTTTTTCTTCAACTTTGTGATTACGATTTTGGAATTTAATTTTTATAGGAGTACCAGGTTCTCCTTTGAGCAACAGGTGAAAATCCCATATTTCTTGAAAATCATCTGGTTTCTTATCATCTATTTCTAGAATTATATCCCCACTTCTTAAACCTGCTTTATCCGCTGTAGAATTTTGCCAGACTTCTCGTATTTTTACTCCATATTCACGAAAAACAACTTCCTGTTTTTTTCCATCTAATAAAACAGCCAATATTGAAACTTCCTCTCCTTTTAGAGTGGATTTTTTGGCATTAATATCTAAGGGATTAAGCAAATTTCCAGAATCATCCCAAAGTTTACCTCTAGCTGATGTAACTGTAAGAATATATTCGCCGTTAGGACTAACTAAAACTCGACCAATCATTCGAGAAATGGAATTATGTTTAAATTGCTTGACTTTGTGAGTAGATAAATCCCACAAACGTATAGTTTTTTCAGGACTACGAGTAATTCCGATTGTAGCTATCTTGCTACCATCAAAATTAGAACTATAATTTGCATCAGTTAAAATCACCCCATTTATCTGATCTTGTCCGAAAAATCGAGTTTGCAATAGGCTTTCATTAGAACTAACATTTGTTTTTAATTGAGAAATTAAATTAGCCTCTAAATCAAATTTTTTGATGCCTTCTTTGGTAACAAGGATGATAAATTTACCATCAGGAGTCATACTAGCGAAAAGAGCTTTTTCAAAAAAATCACCAGAGGTGAAATAACTACTCGAAACCTCATTTTCTGTAAACTCACCATAGTTAATTCTGATTTTCCCCCTTTTTTGCCAATCCCAAATATCTACATAATAATGATGCTTGTCGATAACTACAATTTTTTGACCATCTGCACTATAATGCACATCAGTAAAGCCTGGTAGTTCGACTTGATGGCTTCCTTTATATCCATAGTTAGCAGGTAATTCTATAAAATCAGACTTGGTTTTATGACTTAATAATTTTATTCCATCTATCCCAGGAATAGCAATTATTTGACTATCCGGACTGTAGATTAATTTATTATCGTAATCAGCACCTATTGTAGATTGATCAATTAGTTTTCCTGATCGAGTTTCATAAAAATTGACTACTCTTTGACCAGGCAGTACAGCTCCTATTTGTTGACCATCAGGACTAAAAGTAAAATCTCCATAACCATAAGTATCACTACTTGGAAAAAAACCAAAATCTACTATTTTTCTCCCTGATAAATCCCAAAGTATAGCTCTCGAACCAGCAGTTTTTGTAGCTGAATTAATATCAACTCCTAAAGTTAATAGTCGCTTTCCATCAGGACTAATAGATATTTTCAATACTTCGTTAGTATTAGCTTGAAATTCTCTAATTTTTTCTGAAGTTTTTAAGTTCCAAACTTGAACGACACCAACAGCATTTCCTATGATAATTTCTTCACCATTGGGAGTAAACTCTAAACTATGTATGGTTCCACCACCATCAATTTTTAATTCTTTAATTTTCTTACCTGATAAATCAAAAAAATCTACCTCACCTTTCAGTTTTAATATCGCAGCAATATACTGACTATCTGGACTGAATTTAACTATTGGATATCCATTGATGAATTGTGGTGATTCTGCTATTTTTTTTCCAGAAAAATCCCAGATATAGAATTTACCTCCTCTTCCGACAGTAGTAGCAATATATTTGCCATTAGGACTAATTGCTAAATCAGTAATTACTTGCCTTTCAGGTAGCTCCCATTCAGTAACTTTCTCTCCTGTTAAATTCCAAATTATTACTCTACTATAGCCACCTCCCGCAGTAATACTAGATGAAACAATGTGCTTACCGTCAGGAGTAAAAAAAGCTTGCCTAATGCCTTCTGTAACACCTAAATTTTCAGTTTGAAACTGATTTTTTTCACGAATATTGCTAGTAATAGTCTGCAACGCCAACAAAGGTCGAGTAGTCGGATAATTCTCCAACTTTTCATCATCCTTAACCAATTGTTTCAACTTTTGCCCTGCATCCATCGCCGTCATTAAAGCACTAATTCCACCTTCCCCAGACTGAAATTGATTCAATGCTAAATTACTCAAACTATCTACTTCATTAATCAAACTTTGTCTTTCCGCACGTTGCCATTGCCATACCGCTCCCACAGCAAATAATGACACCATCACCAAACCACCAGTCAAACCACCAATAAGTTTTTGTCGCTCTCTTTCTCGTCTTTCCCTACTTTTATCAACATACTTTCTCTCTTTATCAGGAATTTTTTGCTCTGGTTTTTCCAACCAAATTTCTGCCTCCTTTAACAAACCTCCTTGCAACAAATACTGATCTTTCTTTTCCTTCTTTTCCTTTTCCCATTTACTCAAATTCTCCCTTAAATTTTCTTGCCAACGTCGAAATTCCCAATCTTGCTCTATCCAATTTTTTAACCGACTCCAAGCGGTAATTAAAACTTCGTGAATTAACTCTACAGAAGCTACATCTTTTTCCTTATTTGTCACCACCAAACGCTCGTCGGCAAATTTAATTACTAACTGCCAATTTTCCCTCCCAACATCTGCAAAAGTGGCAATTTTCCGAGTCGCAATCTGACGAACTTCCCCGGATTTTTCCTGACTTATAGGTTGTACTAATTGAGTAAAAATATATCGCGCCTGCTCTTTCTCCTCCTGACTTAACTGACAATAAATCTTTTCAGCATAATCCCCTAAAACTTGAGTCAAACCCCCAATTTCTTCATAACTTGCCAGAGAAATTACTCCATATTTTTGCTTTTTCCATAACTCCTCCAAAGCAAATTGCAGCATCGGTAAATGACCAGAATTTTGCCGATAATCTTGAATCATTCTCTTAATTAACTCATCAGCAAATTCCACCTCAAACTTTTCAGCAGGGAGAGCGATCGCCTCTCTTAATTCTTCATCATTCATAGGAGTAATTAACTTATCCCGTTCATCAAAAATCTTACCCAAATCTTCATCCAAAGCTTGAGACAAAAAATCTGCCCGTAAAGTTAAAACAACCTTCCAACTATCATCATAATTAACCGCATCAACCAAACCTTTTAAAAATGACCGACGTTTCTCCTCAGAACATAAAGTATAAAGTTCCTCAAATTGGTCGATTACCAACAAAATTTGACAACCTTTCTTTTCTTGCACAATGGCAGTTAAACATTTAGCTAACTCCCCAGAATTAGTCTCCAAATTTGCCACCAATTCCAAAAAAGCTAAATTATTCGCAGTTAAATTCGGTGAAATTTTCCCCAATTCCTCAGCCAAATTTTCCCAAGGATTCGGATGAGGAAAACCAGGACGAATTTTCACCACAAAACGGCGTAAAAATTCCGTTTCTTTAGCCAACCATTGAGGAATTAAACCAGCAGCAACCAAAGAAGATTTCCCACTACCCGAAGCACCAATCACAGCAACTAAATTTTGTCTTTCCACCTTTGACAATAAAGAATTAGTCAACACTTTCCTGCCAAAAAATATCTCCGTATCATTTTCAGTAAAAGCACTCAATCCTTTATAGGGAGTCTGAATCTTTCCTCCCAACTCCAACCAACGGGGAGGAATTTCCGCAGGATTTTGACATAAAACAGGCAACCAACTCACACAAGGAAAATCCTTTTCTAATATTTGTAACCTTTGCCGACTCTCCCGCAAAGAACTATATAAAGATAAACCTTGAGTATAATTTTCCAGAAAAAATTGGAGAAACTTCGGAGCAATAGCTACAGGTAAATTTTCCCGCATCACAATAATTTGCGGTAAATGTAAATCCTCACCTTCTGCCAATTGATAAGCCAAACCCAAACCATCACAACAATTAAAAATAGCCAATTTTAAACCAGACTTAACAGCTTGTAAAAGATGATTTTTTATCTCAGAAATAGTCAATACATCTTGAGCATTAATTTGAATCGTACCAATACTGCCATTATCTTTAGTTTTGCCATGACCAGCAAAAAACAAAATATCCCAAGATTCTTGCCACAAAGGTTCATCTAATTCGGAGCGTTCAGGTTCTATTAACCAACAAATTTCTGCATCAGGAATTAATA
>NZ_JAAHGT010001379.1 GCF_010672385.1 Okeania sp. SIO2F4 | reverse complement strand
AACTTTATCTATATAGTTGTGGGAGATGAAATATTTTGCGACTCAGCTAATTTTTCTGGCAAATCTTTCTGTGGTCTCAGAGAAAATTTAGGCAGAAGTAAAAATTTATAGTCTGTATCTGGTTGAGCGAGTCGAACTTTATCTATATAGTTGTGGGAGATGAAATATTTTGCGACTCAGCTAATTTTTCTGGCAAATCTTTCTGTGGTCTCAGAGAAAATTTAGGCAGAAGTAAAAATTTATAGTCTGTATCTGGTTGAGGAAGTCGAACTTTATCTATATAGTTATGGCAGATGAAATATTTTGCGACTCTGGGAAATTTTGCCGAAAAAATCTTCTCTGGTTTGAGAGAAAATTCAGGCAGAAGTAGAAAATTTATAGTCTGTATCTGTGGGAGCGAGTCGAACTTTATCTATATAGTTGTGGGAGATGAAATATTTTGCGACTCAGCTAATTTTGCCGACAAAATTTTCTCAATACTAATTTATGAATCAAATTTTTAACTACCTAAAAAAATACCAACTCAAAAGAGATAGCAACTTCTTTACTGATAGTGAATTTTCTTGTCTTGCAGAGTCAAAGTTTACTGACTTAATCAAAATAGCAAATCCAGAAACTCCAAGCAAAGTATTAATATCAGAACCAAAACCAACAGAATTTATTACCAGTTTTATTGCTGCTATCGGTGCCGGTTGCCAAGTATTTTTATGCAATCCTAACTGGGGAAAACTGGAATGGGAACAAGTTTTAAAATTAGTACAACCAGACATAATTTTGGGAAATATCCTTAACCATAAATTTTTAGGAGGGAGTTTAGAAAAAATATCTAGGTCGCCTAGAGATAATCCCTGTAAAAAAACTCTGCCTAATGAACAAAATTTAATTATGATTCCTACTGGTGGGTCGTCTGGAAAAATTAAATTTGCTATTCATACATGGGAAACTTTAATGTCATCGGTTAGAGGTTTCCAAGAATATTTCCAAGTACAACAAATTAATTCGTTTTGTGTTTTACCTCTATATCATGTTAGTGGTTTAATGCAGTTTATGCGTTCCTTTACCACTGGGGGAAATTTAGTAAATTTGTCATCCTATAAAGATATTTTTGATAAAAAGGAATGGAATATTAATTCCAATGAATTTTTTATTTCCCTAGTACCAACTCAGTTACAAAATTTACTGCAAAATGCAGAAATAGCTAATTGGTTATCAAATTTTCAGACAGTGCTTTTAGGTGGTGCCGCTGCTTGGGAAGAATTATTTGATGCAGCAAGAAAATATCAGATTAAATTAGCTCCAACTTATGGAATGACAGAAACTGCTTCCCAAGTTGCGACTCTTAAACCAGAAGATTTTTTGGCAGGAAATAATAGTAACGGTCAAGTATTACCTCACGCTAAAATTATTGTTCAAAGTGATAGTGGAGAGATATTAGGTCACAATCAAATTGGTAATATTATTATCAAAGCTAGTTCTTTAAGTTAGGGTATTATCCCAACATATTTAATAATTCTGAAAATTTAGCAACGGATGATTTAGGATTTTTTGATCGTCAAGGTTACTTA
>NZ_JAAHGT010001378.1 GCF_010672385.1 Okeania sp. SIO2F4 | reverse complement strand
TGTACTATATATAGAGTCTAAAAACGATAACGTTATAGTTTTGAACGCTATATATATGGTTTATGCGTAAGTTTTATTTATCCCTAGGGTTTTTCCCTATTTTGACAACCCTGACTTTATTGGTTCCCAAAGAAGTGCTTGGTATTTCTATTTTTTAGACTACTTTTAATACTGCAGCTTGACCTGCGGAATGTGGGTTTTAAATTTGCCAAAATAATACCATTTTGAAACTAATACCCTTAACAAAAAATAGACTTTATATCATATCCACTGGTATCGTTTGCGTAAAAGCTAGGGTGAATATCTACAGGAAATTTAAGTTTTTTCCAGCTTTTAAACCTTTTTTCCTTCTCTCCTAGATAACTAAAGCCTTCTTCCTTACCTTACAATACCGATGCTACCGGACATGATATTATGTATCAACTAACTATCAACTTTATTAACAAAATTATCTAACTAAAATATTCAATCAAACTTTATATTATCCGTGCATCAGTGCCAAAATATGTGTCATACTTCCCTCCTTTTTCAAATTACCAATCTTCTCTTTTTTCTCTACTTTCTGTTTCCCAATCATCATAATCATCTACTTTTTTACTAGATTGAGGTCGATAATTTATTTCTGCCTCTTCCTGATAAGATTCTGACTTAGTTTCAGCTTCTTCATCAGAGGAATAAATATTAGTCAAAGGTTCAACAATTTTAGTTATAGCGTCTTTAACAAATGACTTAACAAATTCATCTTTTTTAACTAATTGAAATTGTCTTTGTACAACTTCTGTCATACCACCATCTCCCCAATCTTGATTCTGACGAAAATATTCAATAAAACTCTTGCCAGCAATTCGTGTTAAATAAGCTGCACTTACTCCTTGAATAGCTTTTCCAATTAAAAAAGTTGCTACAGTTAATTGTAGAGCTGTAGAAATAATTTTGATTACCCCTTCAACAATACCTAAACCAGCAAGAGTTTTTGCCAATGACATTGCTAATTCTTGACCTCTTTCCAAATTCAATTCGCAACCATAAACTTTGCCAATTTCTACTACCATTTGAGCATTAACTGCAGCAGTTGCCAACACATCTACCACTGGCAATGGCGTCACCGCAATCACTCCCGCACCGATCCACTGAAATCTTTCAACAACTTTATCTGCTTGTCGTCGTCTTTGAGTATCAATTAAACGTCTTGCTTCTTCACCCAAACGTTGAGATTGTAATAGAATATTATCTGCAATCAAATCTTCTCCTTCAGCCCGCAAAACAGCCGCCATACGTCTAATTAAAGGCATAGTATCAGGTTCTGGTAGATACATTTCTCCACTCTCAAGTCTAACTGATTGAGGATTAGCAGCGATCGCCACAATATCTATTTTACTAACAATTCCTAGCAATCTTTCCCTCAGTCTGACAACGATCGCTTCTTTGTCTTCCTCAGTATACAGGTCTATTTTATTAAAGACAACCAGCGATCGCTTACCAATCTCCGCCAAACTTTTCACAGCAGTATATTCTGAATTCTGTAAATCATTATCAACTACAAACAATAATAGATTAGCCTCTGTGA
>NZ_JAAHGT010001377.1 GCF_010672385.1 Okeania sp. SIO2F4 | reverse complement strand
TTCTAACTTTTTTAGCCCAAGCTATCTCTCGCTTATTATTATGGAGTTTTTCTGCTTGTTTTAAGAATTTTTCGAGTTGTTCATACTTGATGCCTAATAAACGTTCTGATTCTTGTGAATGATGGTGAATGTACTCAAGCATACTGGTCATAATTAGCCACTAAAAATTAGATTTTTTATTACTCTATCACAATTTATTTGTTTTCCGGAGATGTCTAATATTTCAAATACATTTTTATTTGTACTACCAATTACTTTCATTGATACAATTAAACCATCCAGGCTTAAGACTCCTAAGACACTTGTATTTTTACCTTTATTTCTAGGAGCATTGCTGACTACTCTCTCTCCTACTTTTCCTCGACCATAAAGACGAGTCATTCTATCATTTACTCCTGAATAGTCAACAAAAACCAAATTATTTATGTCTACGCGCATCCAGCAATTTTCGATACTCATAAAATTTTGGCTTAACATCTTCTCTCTCTTATTCCGAAGCACAAATACTTTTTTTTTCTACTTATATTGATTTTTTTTTAAATTCGATACATTGTTGATAGACTAACTTTTACTCCTGTTCTAATTTCTAAATATTCGCATAACTCACAAAGCATACATATCTGGTTTTTGTTGGATTTTCTGCGCTCATTAAAGAATCAAAATTGCCATCAAATTTAGGTAATGGTCTTCCTCCATGTTGCTTTGGATTCACAGTTCATGTGGTTCGATAATGCCGTAATAAATTACGGACAAAAGTCAAACTAACTTGAAACCTTTTTCCTATTTGACGTTGAGAACCTTCTTGGTTTTGATAGACTCTAAGCACAGGTCGGCCTAAATTTTGTGAATATGGTCTGGCCATTTTTGGGGTTTGGCGTTCGCGGAGCGTGACGTCAGCCGTATCGCTCTAGATAACTATTTTGTCTTTGGTTAAATCTTATACTTTTGTGGTTCACTCATATGAAAAGCGCTGTAATGTCAGACCCCAAGCCACCCTGTCCATCATACAATTCATGCTTGAGTGGTCAAGAACGGTAAAACCGGCCATAGTAGACAGAATCACAAATTCCAGGACTCTGGTCGTCAATTTGTGGAAAATCAGATCGCGGACAAGAGTCTCAGAGCTTACCCAATCAACCCAAGAGTGGACACGAAAATGCTACTAGAAAAGAGACCCCTGGCTAATTGCCAGAGTGGCTAAGGTCTCACAGCTATGGTTACACAATTATGTTAATCAGAAATACTCACAGCTTTTTGAGCAACTGGAGGTGGAACCCAAGGGGAAGGGAAGCTTAAAGGTACAGATGGATGAATTATGGTCATTTTATGATCATAAGGGGAATAAACACTGTGTCTGGTTAGGTCTGGATGTAGAGATACGTGAAATTATTGGATGCCAAATTGGAGAGGGTTGTGCGGGTTGAGCAAGGGAAGGAGTGGGAATCGTTACCAGCAGTCTATCCGATCTTGTGGGGTTTGCTATACCAATTTCTGGTCGGCTGATGCAGAAGTCTTACCCAGTCAACCACATCAAGCAGTGGCGAAAGAAACTGGACCTAGGAGCTAT
>NZ_JAAHGT010001376.1 GCF_010672385.1 Okeania sp. SIO2F4 | reverse complement strand
GACCAGGAAAAAAAGGAACGGGTGATTTTTTACGGAAGGAAGATGTGAATTTATATGATGTCGCTTCTCAAGCTTTGAAAGATAAACTTCCTTTGAAAGAATGGGTTTTTATGTTACTAAATCAGGATGGGGAAAATGAACAGTTATCTCTGGATTTTGAGAATACTATGCCTAGGAAAGGAATCCATGTTAAACAATGTTTGAAAGCTAACTGTAAAAATTCAAAAGCAGCAAATCAAGTTATGGAAAAAGTGCTTGATTATCTGACAACAAATATGAAAAATTTAGACAAACAATATATGTCTGCTGCATCAAGAGATTTGAGGAATTTTCAAAGTTGGATAGAGGATAAATTGGCAGAAGTAAGGCAGGCGATCGCTGGTTATGGGGATATTGATACTGAATATGTGAAATTGAGAGAAAAATTTTTACCAAAACTCTACAAAAGTATTGAAGAGTTTCGAGAGAAATTAAGAGCAGAATTTTCACAACCAAATGAGGAGTTTAAAACTCAGGTCAATGCAGCAATTAATAGATGTCAAAAACCAGGAAATATTCCTGATTTTAGGGATGTTGAAATGTGGGCAAAACGGGAAGGAATTGATAGAGCTTATTTTCGAGCAATACAACAGATGCGACCTGGTATATTGAAACATTTTCAGACAATGGAAGATGGTTTGAAAGGGTCTCTCAATCAAACTAAGTCAGAATTGGCAGATATATTTATCAACTTAGGAATAGGAGGTTTAGTAAAAGCAGAAAATCCAGATTTTTTGGAGGCTTTTGCGAAGTTATTAACTCAAACAAACGACTTGCCAAATTTAGCAAGAGGGTTTCAGTTCATTGCATCTTTTGAAATTATGTACAAAGGTTTTATGCAGTCCTATGTATGGCAAAAAAATTAGTGAAGTCTTACCTCCCGATCCGATGAAACCTATTAACACACCAGATAATATAGATAATATTTTGACTAATCTCCAACAGCGCCATCAAAATGCTATTGAAGTGTGTCAAAAAACTTTGGATAAACTAGGATTATCTGTTAACCGGACAAAAGTTTCTATGGTAGAGGAATTTGCAGACCATATTACCCGTGCTAAAGGAGTGGAACAAGAATGGGATATTTTATTAAGTAAAAATCGCAGTCAAATTTGGTCACAATTTCAGGAGTTAGAGGAACAAAAGGAATTACAGAAACAATGGTTTGCTCTAGTAGATGAAGCTTTATCTTGTAAAGAGCAACTATTATAAATATTATGGAGGTATTTGGGCGTTCTATTAACATCCATCCATAGTTTTTCTGTACTGTTAAATTAGCGGTAAATTTCGATTCAGATAAAGCTACTTCAGGAGTTAGAAGAACAAAAGGAATTACAGAAACAATGGTTTGCTCTAGTAGATGAAGCTTTATCTTATAAAGAGCAATTATAATAGAAGTATTTTGGCGCTCTATGAACATCCAATTTATTGTTTTTCTGTACTGTTAAATTAGCGGTAAATTTCGATTCAGATAAAGCTACTTCAGGAGTTAGAAGAACAAAAGGAATTACAGAAACAATGGTTTGCTC
>NZ_JAAHGT010001375.1 GCF_010672385.1 Okeania sp. SIO2F4 | reverse complement strand
GGATGTGATGCCGAATGCCAATGCGGAAACAGTGAAATTAGCTGATCGTCGTTTAGCTAGACAATATCATCCTGATGTAAATGGGGATAAAGAAGCTGTTTTGAAAATGCAAATTATTAATCAAGCTTATAATCAGTTTTTGCTTCAAAAATTGGAATAATAAGGAAGAAGTAAACGGAAAATTTCCATAGAAATATTTACCGAGATTCCCAAAAACACTCTTTCTCAGCTTTGAATACTACCATTGGCAGCAACTATAATATATGAAAATCTAATCTAATCATTTCCAAAATTGATATGGCTGTCTAGCCAGCACCGGATTAGATTGAATATCTATAAATTGCACTTCGCTATGGGTATTAATCCACAACTGCGCTCCGCAATCTGCTGGTTGATAAGGTCGATAAACAATAATACACGAACCTTTAATTTCCAATTGATAACCATAATCGTTACGTTCACCCTGTTTCCAAGACAATACAGGCATTAAGTTGATTTGTTTACCTGGATTATCTTTGATTTTTTTGGCATTTCCTTTGATGAACTGTTGATTAACATGAATCATTGCTGGTTTTTCTTGGTTGCTATGACGCCAGGTTCCTTCAGGACCTCTTTTTCCAGGAACAATAACAGGCATTCCATCACCAAAAGTTGGTATTTCCCAAAAACCATTCTTTTTAGATGCACCCCTGACTCTACCTTGACTCAATAATACTCTAAGTCTTTGGCAAGAGATTCCCAATAAATATGCTGCTTCTCTAGTTCTCATGATTATTTTTTCAACTATAGCGCTATAGTTTTTTGTTATCCTTTAATTTTAACATTGCACAAATTATAGACTATTTTGGTAAATTTTCATCTTGTAATTTTTTCATCTCTTCCCTAACCTCAATGGCAATTTGTAGAGCTTCATTGAGTAACCTTCCATGTTCGCTCGCAATATCATTAATCTGCAAAGCTGTCAAGGTATTTAAGTTAATGGCAAACAAGTCTGTATTATCATCAATAAATTTCTTATTTTCCCGAATAATTCGCTCAGTTTTTAAAGCCCTAATTAAGTCTTCTCTAATTAGTGTTAACGCTTTTATAACTTCAGTACGGTTACTTAATTTAACTTGGGAATTACCAGCAGCTTCAATTTTGTCATTAATAGCGATCGCCTGAATAATTGAATTATATTTATCTACATCATCAAATAATTTAATTAGGTGTTGATTTTTGTTGGTTATAACTATTTTATAAATATCTTCCAAAAATAATCCTACTGCCATACTTCCGTAAATAAGTATTAACAGTAAATGGTATTGATTTAAAATTTGCACTACCATCCAATAACTAATTAATAACAGTAAAAATATCAGTAAACTTTTCAAACCTTCTGATAAATATTTAGTTTTTGTAGGTGGTCGTAATATTCTACCTAAATTCACTCCACTCAGATGTTTAATTTCACCTCTTGTAATTTTTAATCCTGCTAAATCTGACTGCATAATTGA
Source organism: Okeania sp. SIO2F4 (assembly GCF_010672385.1). Classification (GTDB taxonomy): domain Bacteria; phylum Cyanobacteriota; class Cyanobacteriia; order Cyanobacteriales; family Microcoleaceae; genus Trichodesmium. The sequence continues at coordinate 73 of NZ_JAAHGT010001375.1, read as the reverse complement.
ATATGGTTGTAGGTTTTAATTCAATAATTAATAATTACCTCTTCTTTTGAATAAGAGGATTGTCTCATAGGAT
>NZ_JAAHGT010001374.1 GCF_010672385.1 Okeania sp. SIO2F4 | reverse complement strand
TGCAAACTCTCCAATAGTTGTTTGAGTTTCTGGGGAAATTACAAAACCTAATTGTGCTGCTTGACGGTATGCGCGTAATAGTCGGAGGGGGTCTTCTCTAAGATTGGCAGATTTTACCATTCTAATAATACCGTCTTGCAAATCTTTCAGAGCATCAAATAAATCTATCAATTCATCAGTAAAAGGATTATAGGCAATAGCATTTATCGTAAAATCTCGCCGCCATAAATCTTTCTCCAAACTATCACCTTCAATCTCAGCAAAATCAACTGTCGTTCCCTTAAATACTACCCTCGCAATTTTTCGTTCCGCATCCAAAACCACAAACCCCGCTTGATATTCCTTGGCAATATTTCTAGCGATATTAACTGCTTGGTCAAGGATAATAAAATCTAAATCCAAATATTCCCTCTTCCGTTTCAGCAAAGCATCCCGCACCGAACCACCTACTAAATAAACAGGTTGGGGGAGCATTCTTCCGTCAAATGGCCAATTTTTCGGTGATAAAGCAGACAGGGAATTTATCGACATTGCCACAAAAATCCAATGAATTTCTTTGCAGTTAGAGTGTTACCTAGGTTAAAGTTAACATTATGTCTGAAAAAAATATATTTTTCCCCTGGAATAACCTTTGTCTCTAGGGCAAAAATTTATCGATTCCAGATCAAATTAATTTGGGTGAAAATATAAACTTATCGTAAGTATTCAACTTTCAGCTATTAGGTATGAGTTATTGATCAGATGAGGAGTTCATTAATTGATAATGGATAATGAATAATGGATAATTACCTCTTTAACAATTGATAATGAACAATGGATAATGGATAATGGATAATTATTTTTGTTTTCTGCTATCGCCGACATGAAACGCGGAGCGACTTGAATTGCCTTTGCGGAGCATGACAAACGGAAAGCCTTGTAAAACGCTTTCCGCAATTATTAATTATTAGGAGAGGCAATAAAGCCGAATTGATTAATTATCCAGCGATCAAAGGAATTGATAAATTGAGAGAGAATTAAAAGTTACTACCAAACTACGCTCCCTTAACTTTAGGAGTAATTATTCATTATTAATTGCTCATAACTGACTGCTAGGAGCTGAATGCTGAAAACCTATCAAATCATTTAAGATAGAAAATTATTGTATCAATTAAGATGAAACTTGACCATCAACGAGGTACTTACAAATGTGTATTTGTGTTAACTGCCACTATGTAGATCGGTGTGTCACTTATCATGCTGTAGAAACTCAGCACGAACAACTTCATTTAACAGAAAATCCAGATTTTGACCCGGTTGAACCTACTATTAATGTCAATATTCGTCCCAAACAAGACGAAATTGAGATGGAATGGGATGTTGTCGGTTGTGAAAGTTTTCTACAAGAAATGGGTAAATGGGCAAAATTAAGGCCAGGCGAACTTGTCCCTACCTAAAATCAGTTATTAGTTAAAAGAGGGAATAGGGAATAGGGAATAGGGAACAGGGGGAAATAATTAATTATTTCTGTACGATAATTGATTTAATTTTTGATTGTTGGATATCTCTAATAGTATTAGAGCATCTTTCCTGGTTT
>NZ_JAAHGT010001373.1 GCF_010672385.1 Okeania sp. SIO2F4 | reverse complement strand
TCAAAGCAGACGATGAATTACGTTACCCCAGTAGCGGGGAACTTCAATCCATAAATGATTTTTTGAAAACAGGTGAGCAGCGGGTGCGAATTGCTAGCGCGCTTTCTGAAAATGAGAAAAAAATTGTGGACAAAGCTAGTCAGGAGTTATGGCGCAGGCGTCCAGATTTTATTGCTCCTGGAGGTAATGCTTTTGGCCAGCGCGAGCGTGCCTTATGCCTCCGGGACTATGGTTGGTACTTACGTTTGATTACCTACGGGGTACTAGCTGGGGATAAAGACCCCATTGAAAGTATTGGTTTGATTGGTGTTCGGGAAATGTATAACTCCTTGGGTGTACCTGTTCCTGGAATGGTAGAGTCAATTCGTTGTTTAAAGCAAGCAAGTCTTGCTTTACTTGATGAAGAAGATGCTAAGGAAACTGCTCCTTACTTTGACTATATTATTCAAGCAATGTCTTAAATTTTTTTGCTTTTTGTAGCTTTGTTTATTCCTAGGTAGGGGTTTGGTTACCAAACCCTTACATCTAGGTTTTTTTGATTTTTAAGTTATTTATACATTTTTATATGGTGCTATGTATTAAAGCTATTTATATAACGCTATATATTAGATATATTAGATATTTCAGAAAAAGATATAGATTTTTTGCTGCAGCAGGGAACAGCTCCACAAGGTAAAAGGGAAAATATTTTCAGCAAAAATCTACGAAAAATGATTTACTGGGTGACTTTTACCATAACTAGCATAAACGCTTCATCCCTTGTCTTTCAAGTAAGAGATGAAGCGTCAGATAGGTTGTAACCTGCCGTGTTTTATTCTAAACTGTATGTAATTTTATCAAATCTTCAATTATAGTTCTGTATGGTTGTCAACAAGTTTTAATTAAACCAAATGAAGAACTCAAAGCTGTCTTAGAATTTATAGTCATTCCGGTTAAGATTGAGACAAGATTTTCTTGCCTTGAAAAAGTTTCAGTTAAAAAAGTGTTCCAGTCTTATTCAGAATGACTATATCTGCTCATAATCTAATAAATTAACTAATTTTGGTATCTATAATATGGTCGTCAACGCTATTTTAAAACACATAAAATTCTCGGTAAATATGATTGAGAAAAAGAAGATAAAACCAATAAATACTATCAAGTTCTCTACTCCCAAGCTGCCCAACAAATTATCATAAGTTCCCTGAATCATTTCAATCGTTTAAACAGTTGAATGCTCAATATAAACGAGGAGAATTAATTAGGGTTTGCTGAAAAAAGCAGAGCCTGGGAAGTGTGGGAAGTGTGGGGAGAAAGAGAAAGTAGGAGGAATAATTGTACCTGTATCTTTCTGTGCTTGTCTGCCTTTAATCCTAACTTTTTGGTCACTCAAGCTGAAAAATTTGCACTTTTTTTCGCTCCAAAAAGGCACTTACCTTTATATGTCAGTTATATGTCAGTGCTTTTAGATTTAATCAGCAAACCCTAATTAATAAGCCACAACTTCCTAACATGCGGGTCAAGGTTCACGGCGGTCCCATGGGCTATGCGCCCGGCCATTTCCGGTTCCGCTTCTGCCCAGAGCCGGGCTGTCGCA
>NZ_JAAHGT010001372.1 GCF_010672385.1 Okeania sp. SIO2F4 | reverse complement strand
AATTAATTTTTCCCTCAAACTCTCCTACTACCTTCTCCAAAATAGGCTTCAAAGTATGACACGGAGCACAGGTAGGAGCAGAATACTTCACAACAATTAGGCGATCGCTCTGATGGTAAAGACGACGCAAAGCATAACCACCCAGATGGTGAGTAGCATTCTGCTCAAAACTCTCAAAAGTATCAGCAACCAATCCATTTTCAGATTCTTCCGGCGACTTCTCTACATTCTTTTCTGGAGCCAACTGTTGTGCCAAACCTTTTGAAGACAACCATTTCTCTGCCAACATCGCCCCCATACAACCACTACCAGCAGCAGTTATAGCTTGACGAAACTCATACTCTTGCACATCACCCACAATCGTATACACCAGGAACGCTAGTTTTGACTAGATCTTGAGTCACCACATAAGCGACCTCATCCAATTCCAACTGCCCTTGAAAAATTTGAGTATTCGGAGTATGACCAATTGCATAAAATAAACCTCCAACTGGTAACTTCGTCTGTTCACCAGTCTGATTATTTCTCAGTTTCACCCCTTCCAAACGACTCTTACCATAAACATCTACCACCTCAGTTTGCCAATGAACAGTAATTTTGTCATTTTCCAACACTCTGTGCTGCATCATCTTACTTGTCCGCATTAGATTCCGGCGTACCAACAAATGAACATGAGAACCATACTTATACCATTTCACAGAATTCAGAATTCAGAAGTTAGATTGGATAGGCTAAAAACTTTGATAAGAGAAAGGTTTGAGGCAATTATTTTACATTTAAAGTTTGAAATTATGGCGTTGGTGAATCAAGCTATGAATTAAGGTTTTATTAATAAAATAAATCAAGATTACTATAGTCTCAAATCATGGAATGTCCCGAATGTAAATCTCATCATATCCGCAAAAACGTCTGGGAATCGGCAAGGGAAACAAAACTACATCTGTGTTAATTGTTCTCGTCAATGAGAGTGATAATTATCAATTAGAACAGGGTTAATAATTACGAATTTAAACATGAATGTTTAACAATGTATGTCAATGGCATGGGATAAAGAGCGATCGCTCTAAGTCAAAAAAATTCACCACGCCACCATCATTAATTGGATTAAACAAGTGGGTGAGTTACTGCCCAATAGTTATTCTCGCATTGAGGATTCCACAGGTCGGAGAATCGGTAGTTGTCATTAGTTGACCGCCTGGTATACCTCCCATTTGGTAGCCTTCAAACACAACTGCTTTAAGGTTGGCACGTCCGGCATAAGTGGCGACGGTATACCCTGCTGGTCCCGAACCTATCACTACTAAGTTTTCTACTTTTTGCTTAGTCATCATAAAAAATCGGTAAGTGGGAAAAGTGCCAGTTTTAACGGCTGGATGGAAACGACACGACGAGCAATAAAGCGTAGTCAAAACGTGTTATAATTAAGGCATTAAGACGTGTGGGACCTCTCAAGCATGGTGAAAGCCCGATAGCTAATGGACGATCCACGTTAAAGGGTGGTTAATCGAAAAGGTAGCCCGGTGCTTACCAGCACTCTGTTTCCAGCCGTAACTCAGCACGTTGTAACGAGGGAGCGAGTGA
>NZ_JAAHGT010001371.1 GCF_010672385.1 Okeania sp. SIO2F4 | reverse complement strand
CATGGGAATTGGTATAATATAGCACTATGCAAATAAGGTGCGGACAATGATAAATGCTCAAACTCATTCAGGGATTACTTCTAACTTCTGTAGGGGCTTGCTGGCCATTCGCCCCTACAGACTTCTGACTTGCGCGTAGCGGTATAGCTTCTAATAAGTGTTTTTGATTAACTAAAATCCAGCCTTTTAATCCTAATGCAAACTCAGAATTATTATCTAGTTTTAAGGCACAATTGCAGACAATTAATGCTTCTTCCCATCTCCCTATTTTGGCTAAAGACCAAGCAAAATTTGCCTGTATCCAAGATTCCTGTGGGGATAATTTTACAGCTTTTTCCAACTGTTTAACTGCTTGTTGCCAATTTTTTTGACGACAATTAATTAGCCCTAAAACTCCATAACCTCTCCCATCATTAGGATTTATTTTAATTGCTTGATTAGCTGCAATAATAGCTTGCCGATCTTCTACATAAACTAATATCATTGCTAACTCTACTGCTGCTATGCCATTATCACTTTCTTGGAGCAAACATTGTTGATAAGCTGTGACTGCTTCTGTTAGATTTCCTTGTTTTAAAATCTGTCTTGCTTGCTTTAATTTTTGAGAAATAAACTTACCTTTAAGTGCATCAATTAATTCATCAGCAGTTTGAAAACGTTCCTCTATTTCTATCTTCATTCCTGTTAAGATAATTTGTTCTGTTTGGGGACGAATTGATGCTTCTATTTGCCGTGGAGAAATTAAAGTTTCTGACCCTAATCTAGCGGGTGCTGCTACTGGCACTTTACCTGTTAAAGTATGATAAATTGAGGCGCAAATAGCATACAAATCTGTACTGGAATTAACTTTACCTAGATTAGTATATTGTTCAATGGGTGAATATCCAGGTGTTAGCATAGCCGTCATTTTATTAGTGAGACCTGCTAAAAATTCTCTAGCGGAACCAAAATCAATTAAGATGGCTTTATCTTGGGAGTTAACAATAATATTGTCTGGTTTAATATCCCGATGGAGGAAGTTATTAGCATGAACTAATTTTAAAGCTTCGGTGATTTGAATAAAATATTTTTTGACAATATTTTCAGGCAGTTTACCTCTTTCTGTCAAAATTTGGGATAGAGGTTTACCTGAGACAAATTCCATGACTAAATAAGCTGTATTGTTAGCTTCAAACCAATTAATTACTCTGACAATATTGGGATGAACACATTTTTTTAGAGATTCTGCCTCGGTCTTAAATTTTTGGATTTGTTCCTGTTGAATTTTAGGAGAAATAGAAGGAGGCCAAATAATATTAATCCCATGTCTGAGAAACTTATTTGGGCAAAGTTCTTTAATAGCAACATCGGTGAATTTTTCTAAATCAGTTGCTTTATAAGTAATGCCAAAACCACCTTCACCTAAAGTTTTTTCTATTCTATATTTACCTTGGTGAAGTAAAGTGCCACTAGGAAGTTGATATCCCACTGAATTTAAGGTTGTTAAAGCACAACCACAGGCAGTACAAGTAATGGCTGTATCAAGATTTTCTGCGCCACAAATTGGGCAGTTGATTAACATTTTTTATCCTTATTTTTATTTTGCA
>NZ_JAAHGT010001370.1 GCF_010672385.1 Okeania sp. SIO2F4 | reverse complement strand
TGTCAGTTTAACCTCAAAAAAACTAACTTTTGCCTGAATCATCCTCAAGTCTATATCTTTTTCACGCCTATATCTATTTGATATTATGGCTATATAAATACTACAAGCTTTAATTATAACTATTCAACCAAACATAATAGACATCTCCGGAAATAGTCGAACACTTACTATAACTATCTTTTAGGAAGCGATATAGCTGCCGCTAGGCTCCGCCAACGCAAATGCTTAAGATAGTTAATTTTCACGGTAAATTCAGTGTTATAGATACTTACTATTAAAAACTCGCTCAATAATAGTCATATTAATTCAATAATTGATGTCTCTATCAAGGTTGATTTAATACTACAAAATAAATGTACCTACTCGTAATCTAACAAGGCCACAAATCGTCTTAATTATTTGCACATATTTCTCAGAATTTAGTCTAAATCTTTCTTTAACTACCCGAAATATTTTTAGTAATCTAATTATATGTTCTACAAAAATTCTTTCAGCAGCAAGGTCTTTATTTTGGGACTTTTCCTGACTGGTTAATTCTTGATTTTTGGGCTTTTTTTTAGGTGTTTTTATTGCTGATTCTCCCACATAGGCTTTATCCCCAGTAAATTTTTGTTTTTCAGAGAATTTTTGTTGTGTCTCACGAAAAAAATTTATGTCACTTTTTCTCCCTGGTTTTCCTGCTTCTACATCAACAATATCCTTACCTGCAGGTAACACAATTACTTGACTTTTCCTTGTATGACTTTTTTTCTTTCCCGAATAATATTCTTTTTGTTTTTCATATTTTTTTGGCCTTTGTATGTCTTGTTCATAGCTATCTACGATTAATTCATACTCTGTTAAAATTTCCTTAATAATTTCTCGATCGCTTGAGTTTTTTTTACCTGTTCTAATAAACTAGCTGGTAATAAATCCCCGATAATTGGCCACCAATAATTAAAGGTATCATTAGCTGTAGTTTCACTTACTCCGAATTGAATTCCTAGCAGTTGAAATGTTGTCAAATGTCTTAAATAAGTTAAGGTTAAAATAATTTGTTCTGAGATGGATAATTTAGGCGGTCTACCACCACCAGAAGCAATTATTCTAACTTTTTTAGCTGTGGCTATCTCTTGCTTATTATTGTGGAGTTTTTCGGCTTGTTTTAATAACTTTTCTAACTGTTCATATTTGATACCTAATAAACGTTCTGATTCTTGTGGATGATTGTGAATGTAGTCAAGCATACTGGTTATAATTAGCCATAAAAAATTACATTTTATATGACTCTATCACAATTTATTTATTTTTCGGAGATGTCTAATATACAGCGCTTTTGCTAATTGATGAACCACATCGTCAGAACCAAAACCCTGTAGAAGCGTTTTGTTCCGCAACAAAAAATATCAAATCCGGTAGCATCGGTATAATTAGATAGTTAATCTAGGAGTCATATCAAATCCGATTAATTACACAGACTACGAATTTTGAGGCCACCAGTGGAAGTGGGTTAATCCACGAATTAGCTCACAGTGATTCAGCAAGGATCGGCAGCGCGTTTATAGCACTGATATCAAAGGAGGTTAATTGCAATACCGAATCCGATGATTACGAT
>NZ_JAAHGT010000137.1 GCF_010672385.1 Okeania sp. SIO2F4 | reverse complement strand
GTAATTTTGATGATTGTAGTTTTGGGAGCTGGTAGTTTAACCGCACAAATTCCAATGGCTGTTTTAGCAGGTATTGCTCTCCAAGTAGGTATTAAGATTATTGACTGGGGATTTCTCAAGCGTGCTCATGACATCTCCTGGAAGTCTGCAATCATTATGTACGCTGTTATTGGTCTAACTGTATTTGTTGACTTGATTGCTGCTGTAGGTATTGGAGTGTTCATTGCTAATGTTCTGACTATCGATCGCTTAACCCAGCTAAAATCTGAAGATGTTAAAGCTATCACTGATGCTGATGATGCAATTGTCTTAGATAATGATGAGAAAGAATTACTCGATCGTGCTGAGGGTCGGATTTTATTATTCCACTTGAGTGGTCCGATGATATTCGGTGTTTCTAAAGCAATCTCTCGCCAGCATACACTTCTAAATAATTATGAAGTCTTGATTGTAGATTTGGCCGAAGTACCTCACATGGGTGTAACTTCTGCTCTAGCAATAGAAAATGCGATTCAGGAAACTGTTGATACGGGTCGTCATGTATTCCTAGTTGGTGCTTCGGGTAGTGTTAAACGACGGTTAGAAAAATTGGGAGTTTTAAATATTGTACCTTCAGAAAATCTGTTGAACGATAGGAGGCAAGCATTAGTTAAAGCAGTGTCTTTAGTTACTTCTGATGTCAATATTAATGGTGCAGCTCAGAACGGAGTTAAGGGTCAAACTCGCATTGATACTCTGATTAAATAGAAATCTCCCTGAAGTGGTAACTAAAGAGATATAAAATACAGATTGGGGAATGAGAATTGCTCGGGTTTTGAGTAATAAAGCGCTTTCCACTTCCTGTGAGGTACACGTATCCCGGACAATGTACCTGCAATAAAAGATTTTCGGCGTTGGTGAATGCGTAATGCTTTTGTCTCAAATATCTATGAAAAAACTATAGTTGTACGGTTCATAAATATTCAAAAGCATTATGTAATCAGATGTAATCAGCAACCCTAGATTTTCACTATTCACCTTCTACATCATTAGATTTGCTTGAAATATTGTGTATTAATATCTTCCTTGTGCAGTACCTCCGCGTCACAGACATAGGTCATGCCCGAATAATCGTCGAAAAACTCCTCTGTGACCTCTTCTGAAATCTTCATGGGGATATCGCGCTCGGGGACGAGCGCCTCTATCTTCATATCCGGGATATCCACATACGCGTTGGTATAGCCAACGGCAACCATCGTAGAATCGTTTGCCACTGTATAACTGGTTGCCCCGGCTTCCTTGATGATCTTGACGATCTCTTTTTCAGCAACTTTTGTGTGATGATGACAAGCTTGATAACTTGCTGGGTCATGTGGGTTACCTCTTAACGCTTTCTGTTGCAACAATTCAACACTCTATAAGTTTTGCCTGGAACCATATCTTTGAATATGATACCAAATATCAGCGAATCCACAACCCTTTTTTGAGAAAGATTTACTCAGATTAGCTCAAGCATTTCATAAAAAATACTTATCCTTGTTGTGCGAATTTTAAGATAAACTTAAGTACATAACCTGCAGTCGTGACTCCTAATACCATTTCTCAAAAACCTTTCTATACCCAATAGGATGGGGAAGTTTGGGAAGTGGGGGAGCTTACAGGGGTAAGTTTTTTTCTAACAACCTTACGGGATAAGGCTTTGAGAATTCACAAGCCTAATGAATAAAATCCTTGCCTTGTCTAGGTTTCATGCTTTTTTTGTAGCAAAAACTTACCCTTGTAAGGTGGGGGGGAGAGTTCATTAATTGATAATGGATAATGGATAATGGATAATTACCTCTGGTTAAAACAAATGCGGGAATTGAATATAAGGAAATATTATTTCTTCTCTTGGTCGATTGGATCTGGCGTTTCGCTACGCGACATGAAAAGCGTTAGCGAGAGCTACCGTAGCAAGAGGCAGCGGCTCTGCACTCTTCGGGAGACCTCGCCATCCCATCCTAAGGTCATGCTCCGCAAACGACCGCTCTCTTGGTCGATTGGATATGGCGAGGAGACCTCGCCATCCCATCCTTCGGAATGCTCCGCAAACGACCGCTTTTTCCCCTTGAAAGGGGAGGCAGATACGAGAATTATTTAATTAATAATTATTAATAATTATTAATTCGGTAAAAGTAGGAATAATATATACAAACCGACTAATAATTGTGAAAAACAGAGTTTGAATTTTCTTAACTATTGAAGTGTTGAAGTATCGCTAAAGTATAGCATTACTTTTGTTAATTAATATAGAACCTGAATCAAGGAGGAATTACAACGTGGATTTTTTATCTGATTTCTTTACGCTCTTTCTGGGGAAGTTGCAGTCCCCGACAATGGGCTTTCTGATTGGTGGTATGGTCGTCGCCGCCGTCAATAGCGAACTGCAAATTCCAGATGCGATCTATAAGTTCATTGTCTTCATGCTGCTCATTAAAGTCGGCCTGAGCGGTGGCATTGCGATCCGCAATTCCAATCTGGCGGAGATGCTGTTGCCCGCACTGTTCGCCGTGGTAACGGGTATCCTTATCGTATTCATCGGGCGCTACACGTTGGCCAACCTACCGAAGGTCAGAGTCGTGGATGCCATTGCAACCGCGGGCTTGTTTGGCGCAGTCAGTGGCTCTACCTTGGCCGCTGCCCTAACGCTACTGGAATCGGAAGGCGTCGAATACGAAGCCTGGGCTGCCGCACTCTATCCCTTCATGGACATCCCAGCACTCGTGACTGCGATCGTCTTAGCCAGCCTTTATACCAGCAAGCAGCGTGATAACGCAGTCGAGTCTCTCAGCAAGCAGGAGTATCTCAGCAAGCAGCCCGTTACCGCAGGTGGGTATCCCAATCAGCGGCGCATTGAGCGACGCATTACCGCAAGCGGGTATCCCAAAGATCCGCGCGATACTGCAGGTGCGCGGGTCAGGATCTGGCCTATTATTCAGGAAAGCCTCCAGGGATCTGCCCTATCAGCACTGCTGCTCGGCCTCGCTCTAGGTCTGCTAACCCGGCCGGAAAGTGTCTATGAGAGCTTCTTCAATCCCCTCTTTCGCGGGCTGCTTTCGATACTGATGCTAGTAATGGGTATGGAAGCCACGACAAGGATCGGTGAGCTGCGCAAGGTAGGCCAGTGGTACGCCCTATATTCCTTTGTGGCGCCGCTGCTGCATGGGTTCATAGCCTTTGGTTTCGGCATGATTGCCCACTTCATCACAGGATTCAGCCTTGGCGGCGTTGTGATTATGGCCACCATAGCTGCCTCTAGTTCAGACATCTCAGGGCCGCCCACTTTACGAGCCGGTATCCCGTCGGCTAATCCCTCTGCCTACATTGGCTCGTCCACAGCCGTCGGTACGCCGGTTGCGCTTGCCTTGGGAATACCGCTCTTCATCGGGCTCGCCCAGGCCCTGGGCGGCTGAATCCCAGATGGGTCGAAGTCTGCCGGTGCTCTCCTGACCCGGCGACCAACGCGGCGACTATATCAAGGCTGCATCGTCTCCATCAGTCAGGCAGCTCATAGATATAGCCCAATTACTTCTTGTTCGGGGTTAACGTCCTGCAGACACGAAATACTCCCAGCAAAAAGCCGGGGTTATGCCCCGGCTTTTTGGTTTTACTGGCTAAGTTTTGAGTCAGAAGGTGTGTGCGTGCAGTATCTCCATCACGTTACAGAGATAGGCGATGCCAGAATAATCGTCGAAAAACTTCGCTGCGACCTCATCCGAAATCTTCACAGCCGTATCCCGATCGCGGGTGAGCACCTCGAACTTTATATTTGAGTTGTTGTCGCCAACAATGGGTTTTCCAGACGAGCGCACGTTACGACTGCCTTTACCGCCGACTTCCACCACCGTATAACCGGTAGCCCCGGCTTCGTCGATGATCTTGGCGATCTTTTTGAGCAGCAACTTTTCTGTAACGATGACGAGCTTGCTAGCTTGTTGGGTCATGGGGGTTACCTCTTGATGCGTGTAGTAATTGAACTATATATAAACTCAGGAAAACGGCATAAACGCGCGCTATCGCGCCGATCCAAGTCTACGAAGGGAATACCATCGCGTTCGTATACACGTTGCGTAATAGCCCGCTTGCCATAGTTGATATGATAGCACCATAACATCGATCGGTCAAGAGGGGTGTTGGTAAATAGAAAGATGAATTAAACGCTCCAACAGCTACGGAGCGGGTAAAATTTTTCAGTAATATAGAGTTTGAGTTTCATTTTCCATGCAATGTCGGTGATTGTCTTATATAGAATCCGGTTATATAATATATGTTGATAATTAGACATCTGGTGGAAAAGAGGGAACACTTAACTGGGAAAAGGGAACAGGAAGAAAGAATAGATAATTTCTGGATGATAATTGATTTGATTTTTAATTTTCACGCCTATGTCTATTATATAAATTACTTCAAGCCTTGAATAGAACCACCTCCCCATCTCCCCATCTCCCCCAACCATATAATTAAGTATTCAACCGGATTTGATATTAGCCAAGATATGGGGGAAAATGGCCATCGAAGATATAAGCTGGCACTACATTTGCGTCCAATTTGGTCGTCAATTAGTTGTTTTTTATGATCCACCTGTATCTAGTCAGGATATTAAAGTTCTCTGTCTTAAAATGTATGTCACTTCACTTATCAGTTAACAGTTATCAGTTAGCCTCGGCTTTGTTGCATGAAAGTGGCGATATAGCTGCCGCACTTGCTCCGCCAACGCAAATAATCCCACGGGAGGGGGAGACTAGATGTCTATTTGATAACTTTCGGGTTTACCATTGTGTATCATGGGCTTAAGTATAGTGCATTGAATGAATAACTCCACGGCTTGGTTGTCAAACAATCGCCTTCTCAACTTACCCCCAAATAAAGCAAAGAAGTCTGATCTCCGTAGTTTCTGATAGAGAACGCCTGTGGTAGCCAATGCGCACCCTTCCACTTCTTTCGCCCACAGATACGAATACGCCTCAAGTTTTCATCTCTAGGATGGGAAGTACCTCTACAGTTACCATGTTGCCCTGTGGCACTGGGTTTTTTCGTGGCGCAATGGTGATTTTAGCTCCTTTGTGACGAGCTAATTCAAACCACTTGCACTTGTGGTATGCTCCATCACCCGATACTTGTGCTATTTCACCTTCTACTCCATCAAGCAAGTCACACAACACTTGGTCGTCACTAATATCCTTGGTTGTTACTACACCAGCAACTATTTCTCCTATAGCTTCATTTACTCCTAGATGTAGTTTAGGCAATTGTACAGGTTGACGCGACAACCATGAACCCTGCTCTTCCATTCCCCTTCGCCATATACTTTAGTAACTATCTTTCAAGGAGCGATCGCCTAATTCCCCACATAGTCATTTTTTACATACTTTATAGTATTAGAGATAGTTACGATTAATTATTTACCATATTTATCCATTTTTTTGTTATCTTATTTTCTACATATAGTAGAGTTCATTCTCATATTAATGCTCCTATTATTAGTATTACTAAACCACATATTGTTAAAATTACTTTTTGATAATTATATTCTTTTAATCTGAACCTTTATCTGGCTAATCCAAAGATTTTTATCAACCTAATAATATGTTCCACAAATATTCTTTTTTTCGCTTTTTTGTGGTTATATTCTTTAATTTATAGTGGTAGTTCTTGTTTTCTCGGCTTTTTTTTCGGGATCGTAGTTCTCTCTGCCCCTTTATATCCTTTATCTACCTGATTTTTTTGTTTTTTCTCAAGTTTTTTATGCTGTTTTATGAGTAAACTTACATTACTTCTTAGACTGCTTTTACCCACTATTAAATCTACTATATTTGTCCCTTTTTCTGTCGTTATTATTTGTTTTTTTAATGTATTAATTTTCTTTTTTTTTGAGTAATATTTTTTCTATTTATCATCATTTACTGGCCTATATATGTTTTTTTATGTACTATATACAATTAATTATTGTTCTGTTAAAATTTCTTATATCCATAAATATTCGTCTTCTTTTTCTTGTAATTGTTCTAACAAGCTACTCGGCAATAACTCTTGTAATACGTCTATCCAATAATGAAATATATTATTAGCTGTAGATTCACTAACACCAAAATATATTCCTAGTATTTGAAATGTGGGTAGATGACGTAAATAGTATAAAGTTAAGATGATTTCCTCCTCGAATTTTAAGCTTTTTTTTCTACCTCCCCCTGTTTTAATTAGTCGTTTTTCTTGCCATCGCATTTCCATTTTTTTATTTTCGGCTATAATTTGAGCATTTTCTATTAATTTTTTAAATTCCTCATTAGTAATGCCAATAACTCTTTTTATTTCTTTTGGGTGGTTATTTAGATGTTCTAATATCTGAGTCATTAGTATATAGTTTTGATAAATTTTACATGACAATTATACGTGAATTTTTATTTTGGAGATGTCTAATGGTATGGGTTTCCAGGGAATTAGTCGAGTTATATCAAATCCGCTCGGGTTCAGTATAAAAAAATGTTCCATCTTCGCGTCATTGCCAAGTCTTTAGAAGATTACCCCATCTCCCTATCTTCCCACACTCCCCAGTGTTCGCAATTTGATTACGCGCTCTGATAAAAACAGAGACTCGCGATTCAGTTCCACACCTACTGCAGGTTTTAGAACTAGGAAACCATCTATCAACAATGATTAATATCATGTTCGCTGGGGCGCGTTTGTGTAAACCCAAGGGTGAATATCTACAGGAAATTTAAGTTTTTTTTATTGCCCTTAAGTATTCTTGCCAGTTAAGTGTTCCCAGTTAAGTGTTCCCTACCTTTGCTATACAATACCGATGCTACCGGACATGATATAACTTAGAGCCGTACAGTTGACATTTGTACTCTAACTGTCTGCGAAATTCGTAAAACCCCATATCAGCAACAGCCTTAGCTACGTTGCATGCAACGTAGCTGTGATTTGACATCATTCCTGATACATTTAGGTCTTCTATTACTATCTGGCTGTGATTTTTAGCCAAGTAAGTAGTAAGTTTATGCAATGTATCTTTTCTGATCTTAGCTATTTTGCTGTGTACTTGAGCTATCCTAAGAGCAGCCCTTTTCCAATTAGACGAATAGACGACTTTATGTCTGTTTAAGTATTGCAACCGAGAGAGTTTAGCTTCTAACTTTCTGTAAGATTTAGCACCTTCAAACACTTCGCCTGTTGAGAACGTAGCCAGAGATTTTACATCTAAATCTACACCAACTACATCTACTGACTTCTCAGTAGTTTTGGTTGCTGTTTCTATTTTAAAGCTTACAAACCAACGACTTGATTCCCTGCTAATAGTTACAGATTTAGGGGTAACATTATCTGGTAATATTTCATAAGTTTTAACCCATCCAATTCTTGGTAATTTAATCTGATTAAAGCCTACCGATATTGAGCCATCTAGGTGAAACTATCATCCCTACCTTTTTTCTTGAATTTAGGTTGACCAGACACTTTAGTAAAGCAGCGTTTCCAAGCAACGGATAAATATCTTAAAGCATCCATACGGCGCTGTTTTAGGAACCTCGTAGTACCAGAAGTTTTTCGGTTTAACCATTGCTACTAAAAGTTTATGCAGGTCAATTGCAGTCGGAAATTTGATTTTGCTGTCTGGGTGAAGTAGGTTATGCTGTAATATATTTCTGGTTAGCCATAATCCCCAATTGTAAGCATGATGCGCCACACCCCCGTGTTTAGCCAGCAAGGTTTTTTGTTGATTTGTGGGGTGTAATTCAGCGCGTGAATCCAAGTAACATAAATAGACATAGGCGTGATAATCAAAAATTAAATCAATCCCATACATATAAACCATCAATTATTTCCCCCTACTCCCGTACGGGCGATTCGCTCTTCGCCCCTACTCCCTACTCCCTCTTTTCCACCAGAGGTCTAATATAGATAATTGGGAAATTATCATAGATTATACTAGATTATAGCCAACAGTTACTAGCCCCGTGAGAATTTCTTCATAAAACCTGCTCCTTTAAGAAATCTTTAAAACGTATCTAATGTGACAGATAATTTTTAATTAATGATTCAATAATAAATACAAATTTAAAATAATATCCGATTGGGAACACTGTTTGGTCAACAAAATATATTGTTGTTTGTGAGTTAATATAAGCAGAAGTAATATAAAATTTGATTTGAGGGAGTTTTTAGATAGAACTATCCCTTGTGTTTCCTATGAATTAAAGTATTCAACTAAACAGGATATATACTTCGTGTTAGTTGTTAGTCAAAAAGAGAATTAATTTTAATTTTGTGGGATAAATCCACAAGAGACACAAATTATGTTTAAATAGCAAATGAAATTATTCATATTCAACGGTATTTGATATGAATGATAATTTCATTTATTTTTTAGTAAAAAAAATTTAAGTAAACTATGGAACCTACAAAAACTCTTTGCCCCTATTGTGGTGTTGGTTGCGGATTAGAAGTATCACCACCAGCAATGCCAGGAAAAGCAACAAATCGAGATAGCAAAGGTAATCCAATTTGGCAAGTACGAGCCGATCGCTCTCATCCATCAAGTAAAGGTAAAGTCTGTGTTAAAGGTGCCACAGTTAGCGAAGCATTGGATAAAAGTCGCCTCAAATATCCAATGATGCGTGATACCCTAGATGAACCTTTCCGTCGTGTCACTTGGGAACAAGCTTTTCGGCGAGTCGTTAACCGGATTCAAACTGTACGTTTTACCCAGGGACCAGATGCCATTTGTATGTATGGGTCTGGTCAGTTTCAAACAGAAGATTATTATGTTGCTCAGAAGTTGCTTAAAGGATGTTTGGGAACTAATAACTTTGATGCCAACTCTCGCCTCTGTATGTCTTCGGCAGTATCTGGATACATTCAAAGTTTTGGTTCTGACGGTCCTCCCTGTTGCTACGATGACTTAGAGCAGACAGACTGTGCTTTTTTAATTGGCACTAATACAGCCGAATGTCATCCCATTGTATTTAACCGTCTCCGGGTATATCACAAGAAAAATAAGAAAGTGAAAATGATTGTGGTAGACCCCCGTCGTACTCAAACTGCAGAAGTAGCAGACTTACATTTGGCAATTCGACCAGGTACAGATATCGATTTACTTAATGGTATAGCTAATTTGCTCATGCGTTGGGGTTTACTTGATGCAATGTTCATTGATGAGTGTACGACAGGTTTCCCTGAATATACTGAAGTGATTCGTCACTACCCACCGGAACTCGTAGCACGTCATTGCGGGATTCGCTTGGATGAGTTGGAAAAAGCAGCTCGTTATTGGGGAGAGTCTAAACGAGTTTTATCTTTATGGTCAATGGGGATGAATCAGTCCTCTGAGGGTACGGCAAAAGTACGAACTCTGATTAATCTGCATTTGATGACAGGTAATATTGGCAAACCAGGCGCAGGTCCATTTTCTCTGACCGGTCAACCTAATGCTATGGGTGGTAGAGAAGCAGGAGGACTAGCTTATATTTTGCCTGGTTATCGAATGGTGAAAAATCCTCAACATCGGGCTGAAATTGAACAGTTGTGGGGATTAACTCCCGGACAAATTTCTGGTGTACCTGGTCGTACTGCTTGGGAAATGATTATGGCTTTGGAACGCCAAGAAATCGGTTGTTTGTGGATTGCTGCAACGAATCCTGCTGTGAGTATGCCGGATTTAGAAAGGACTAAGGCTGCTTTGTTGCGATCGCCTTTTACTGTTTATCAGGATGCTTATTATCCGACGGAAACTGCTGAATATGCTCACCTGTTATTGCCAGCAGCTCAGTGGGGAGAAAAAACAGGTACTATGACAAACTCGGAGCGAGTGGTGACTTTATGTCCGGCATTTAGCGAACCTCTCGGAGAAGCTAAAGCAGATTGGGAAATCTTTGCCGAGGTAGGTCGCCGTTTAGGATTTACAAATCAGTTTGATTTTGCTGACTCGGAGGCAGTAAGAGCTGAGTTTCTGGAATTGACACGCGATCGCCCCTGTGATATGACAGACATTACCTATCACAGACTCCAAGAAAAGGGTCCGACTCAATGGCCTTGCCCTGATAGTAGTGGGGTATCTCAGGAGCGTCTGTATACTGACTTCCGATTTAATACTCCTGATGGCAGGGGAAGGTTTGCAGCCTATTACTCCCAAGGATTGGCAGAACCACCTAATCCTGATTATCCATTCGTCTTGACAAGCGGGCGGTTATATGGTCATTGGCACACTCAAACCCGTACCGGACGTATTGAGAAAATTAGAAAAATGCACCCGATGCCGTTTATAGAAATTCATCCCAAGGATGCTCAGAGGTTAGAGATTTCAGAAAATGATTGGGTGGAAGTAAGGTCGCGAAGAGGCTATGGCAGATTTCCAGCAAAAATTACCAAAGCTATTTCTGCTGGTACTGTATTTGTGCCGATGCACTGGGGTGCACTGTGGGGAAATCAGTCAGAGGCGAATGCTTTGACTCATTCTCAAGCTTGTCCTGAGTCTGGGCAGCCAGAGTTAAAAGCTTGTGCTGTGCAGTTGCAACCAATTAAATTAGAAGTGGCGACTACCGAAGATTTCCCTGTGGAGCGAGTCCTATCGCTTTGATTCAAGGATGAGTCTTAATATATCGCGATCTAAGTTTGGTAGGGGTTTGGTGACCAAACCCCTAAGAGCCATGAATTGTACTGATACTACCGGATTTGATATAATTTATTCTCTAGTTTGTATCAATAAAAACTTTTTCTTGACTTGTTTTTTGATAATTTTTAGTAGAGAAGCTTGTTCATTAATGGATAATGGATAATTACCTCAAGGAAAACCTAAAAATGACGGGAGGAAGTTAGCCAGCTCGTTTTAACGGCTGGTTGAATAACGATACGCGGGTAATAAAGCGGAGCAAAGGTATGTTATGATAATAGATTGAAACTAAGAACAAGGTTTGTCGCCATGACATGACCGCTAGTACGGTGAGATTCTGGCGGACAGGAGACGGGGAATTAATTTCCTACGACTGCTGTTTGTGCAGCATTCCGAAGGAAAAGCAAGTAATGCAGCTAGAGCAGCGAGAAGATTGCTCTAACCAGTGCGAGTAAAACCACTCTGAAATGTAAGCTCACAGCTAGATAATGATCTATGCCGAGGAGTATAGAAGTCTGCCCTTCAGGCTTTAAGCAAATGTGGATTTATCCCCTAAGCGGTAGATTTACTACATAATCCAGGGTGTTTCAACCCCTGGAGATGTCAATGTAACGGAATATTTATAAAGAAATATCCTAGCACTTTTCTCAAGGGGAGATTGGATATGGCGCACTTCGGAGCGGCTCTGCATTCAGAGGGAGACCTCGCCATCCCATCCTAAGGTCATGCTCCGCTTTCCGACCGCTCTCAAGGGGAGATTGGATATGGCGCACTTCGGAGCGGCTCTGCATTCAGAGGGAAACCTCGCCATCCCATCCTGACGGAATGCTCCGCAAACCACCGCTTTTTCCCCTATTAGGGGAGGCTTTTAACCAAGGTATTTAATTAATAATAATTAATAATTAATTATTCGGTAAACATATTAAATATTATATCAATAATGCAGCTATCACCCCAAGAAAAAGACAAATTAATGATTTTTACTGCTGCTTTACTTGCAGAAAAACGAAAGGAAAAAGGGATTAAATTAAACTATCCTGAAGCAGTAGCCTATATTTCTGCAGCTATATTAGAAGGTGCTAGGGAAGGAAAGGGAGTAGCCGAATTGATGAGTCACGGCAGAACTATTTTAAGACAGGATGAAGTAATGGAAGGGATACCAGAAATGATTGAAGAAGTGCAGATAGAAGCAACCTTCCCAGATGGTACTAAGTTAGTGACAGTACACAATCCTATACAGTAAACATCAAAAATATAGCATTTTTTTGGTCACTAACTAAAAAAATAAGGTCTCAAGCCTCCCCTTGGATAGGGGATGAAAAAAATATTCGGTTCAGTATTTCAATCCTAATGGTTCAGCTAGAGGTACTGATAACTGATAACTGATAACTGAAATGACAATGATTCCAGGAGAAATAATTACTCAAATAGGTGAAATCGAATTAAATTCAGGGCGGAAAACAATTCAGGTAATAGTAGCTAATACAGGCGATCGCCCGATTCAAATTGGTTCTCATTTTCATTTTTATGAAGTAAACTCAGCCTTACAATTTGAGCGCGAACCGACTAAAGGAATGCGTTTAAATATTCCAGCAGGGACGGCAGTTAGATTTGAACCAGGAGATGAAAAAGAAGTAGAGTTAGTAGCGATTGCAGGTAGTCGAGAAATATACGGTTTTAACGCTTTAGTTAATCAAAAATTAGAATAAAAAAAGAAGATTTCTATGAGGAGAAAATAAGGTCTCAAATCTCTGTTTTAAAAGGGATAAAAAAAATAACATTCAGTATACATCTATAGAAAAGAGGGAGTAGGTAGGGACGTTGTATGCAACTACAGACTAGAGGGGAGATAATTGATGATTTATGTACGATAATTGATTTTCTTTTTTATTATTTTATTGGAGATGTCTAGTATTTCAGACTTCCTTATTCCAAGAGGTACTTTTAACTAATAACTGAATTTCAAACCTCCTTATTCCAAGAGCTACTTTTAACTGATAACTAATAACTGATAACTGATAACTGAAATGGCAACAGCAGCTAGGTTAGGAATTGGCGGTCCTGTAGGCAGTGGCAAAACTGCTTTACTAGAATGTATTGTTCCCCTTTTGACCAAACAAGGAATTGAAGTAGCCATAGTAACCAATGACCTGCTCACGACTGAAGACGCAGAGCGACTCAAAAGTGGAGGAATTTTACCAAGCGATCGGATTATTGGAGTAGAGACAGGTAGCTGTCCTCATACAGCTATAAGAGAAGACCCAACCATGAATATTTTAGCAGTGCAAGATTTGGAACAACTATATCCTAATCTAGACCTGATTCTGATTGAAAGTGGGGGGGATAATCTTGCCTCTACCTTTAGTTACGATTTGGTAGATGCCTATATTTTTGTGATAGATGTGGGGGCAGGAGATGATATTCCTCGTAAAAAAGGACCTGGTTTTGTGCAAGCTGACTTAGTAGTAATTAACAAAATCGATTTAGCTCCTTATGTCAATGCCAATTTGAATTTAATTCGCGAACAAGCACCAGTATATCGTCAAGGTAAACCAATTGCTTATACTAATTGTAAAACCGGAGTTGGATTGAATGAAGTGGTTAATTTTATTCTAGAGAGAATTTTATTTCGCAGTCCTTTGTCAATAGACCTCTCAAAAAATACTGATTTTAGAACAGTGCAATAAGGGAAGGATTTACGCATTTTTGAGTTATAAACACTATATATCTATAACGTTATAGTTTTTCAACTCTGTATATAGTGTTTCCCTATAATATATCTAAATGTTGGCATTTATACCCGCGCTCTCCCGTAGGGGAGCGGAGGGATGGGAATGCCAACCCATGTTATAATAATAGTACTTCATGTTAGTAATAGGTCGAAAACATTGAAAGGTAGATATAAATATCGTATATATCCTAATCATCTTCAAATAACGCGCATTAATCAACTGTTTGGTTGTTGTAGATATGTTTGGAATAGTACATTAGCGTATTGTAATCAACTGTATGCTGATGGTTAAAAGAAACCTAGTTATGTTGATTTAACCAAGGAATTCATAACTCAAGCTAAAAGAGAATTAGTTTGGTTAAAAGAGGTCGCTTCTACTCCATTACAACAGTCTTTAAAAGATTTAGACCAGGCATATAAGAATTTCTTTGATAGTTGTAAAGGTAAGCGTAAAGGTATAAAAGTAAAACCTCCTAAGTTTAAGTCAAGAAAGTCTAGACAAACAGCAAGATTTGTAGGAGTTAATTATCAAGCAGGTCAAGATAAAATATATTTGCCAAAAGTAGGTAAGATTAAAATAATTTGGTCAAGACCATTGGCAAGCAATCCTAGCTCAGTAACTATTATTAGAGATTCAGCTAATAGATATTTTGCTAGTTTTGTAGTAGAAATTAATCCTGAGTCATTAGCTAAAACCAATAATTATATTGGAATTGATTTAGGTATTTCAACTTTTGCTACATTAAGTAATGGTGATAAGTTTAAAGCCCCTAAACCACTCAAACAATACCTTAATAAATTAGCTAAATTTCAACGTAAATTTGCTCGTACTGAAAAAGGTAGTAAACGTCATGAAAGACGTAGATTAAGAGTAGCTAAACTTCATGGTAAAGTTAAAGACATTCGTACAGATTTTATGCATAAGTTATCGACTGATTTAGTTAAAAAATACGACACAATTGTACTAGAAGATTTGAATGTTTCTGGTATGGTTTCCTACGGAATGCTTCGCAAACGTAATCGCAAATTGGCTAAAGCAATTAGTGATTTAGGTGGGAGACAATTTAGAACTTTAACTGAGGCTAAGTGCGAGAAATATTTTCATTAATTGATAATTGATAATGGCGAACTTGATAATTACAAGAAGGTTTTAACCGTACGGGAATTGAATATAAGGAAATATTATTTCTTCTCTCTTGGGAGATTGGAGGCAAGCGAGGAGACCTCGCCATCCCATCCTAACGGACTGCTCCGCTTGCCGACCGCTGTCTTGGTCGATTGGATATGCCGAGGAGACCTCGGCATCCCTCGACCGCTTTTTTCTCCACGGCGAGTGAGAGGCTTTATACCTTTATTTTTCGGTAAATAATTTAGAGTCATTGATAGATAGGAACCTACTTCCCAAAAATGCTCTCCGATACGGTTTTAAAGGTGGTAAGAAAGAACTAAATGTTAGGGAATGGACTTGTTTAAATTGCGGAACTTTCCATGATAGAGATATAAATGCTGCAGTCAATATTCTTAATACCCAATCTGTTTTAGAAACAGTTAATCAACCGATAACCAAGGTTGAAACAGTAGCAGAAAATCCGATTTAACTATTACTTTTTGAAATAGTCGCCGAAGGGCATTCGGAGACTACACAAAAACGGACACGGAGCCGACGTAATTCTACCCGTAAAAAGGTAGTTGATGGCAATGATGTGTCAACCCGCCCTGAGTTTTTCAAGCAGCTTAGTCTGTTTGATTAATGGATGGGAATCCCGCGCTA
>NZ_JAAHGT010001369.1 GCF_010672385.1 Okeania sp. SIO2F4 | reverse complement strand
TAAATTCCCAATATATATTAACAGTAAGCTAGCGAGGATAATTGCTCAAGTTCCCTGAGTCAGTGACTGGTTAAATATTTCCCAAGGTTCAAGTTCTCCTGTAATTACCTCATAAAGCAACGGAGTAAATACAATATGATCGTGTCGATCTATTAAAGTAATTTGACAATTTTTATTTTTAAATCCCCAACAACTATGGAGATACAAAGCTGTATAAAGACCACCAAAGCCACCACCCAATATGCAAATCTTTGTGACTTTACTGCTTTGTTTTTCCCCTTGAGAAGTTTCTCCAGTTTCCACAGTTTTTAATGTTGATAAATTTTATTTGTTTTTGACTAAATTTGTAATATTTGACTATTCAGGGTTTATGCCTAAATAAACATCTCACCTAAATCCACTGCCATCACTAATGAATAATTGATAATTAATCAATTAGTTTAAAGCCTCTCTTTACCAATAGATAATTGACAATTGATAATTAGAGATAGTTTTCATTATCCATTATCAATTAATGAAATCTCATCTTTTAACCAAGGTAGTTCACAAGCCAAAATTTCTTGGAAATTGAGAATATACTGCAAAAATAAATGATTTAAATTATCTTCGACAATAGTTGGAAAAGGAAATTTGCTAAACTCATAGTTTAAACTTGAAAACTTTAAGCAGACACCGCTCAACTAAACTTACTCAAACTTACTCAAAAGCCTAAAAGCTTAGTTGTTCGCAGTGGATCGACCACTACAGGGTTAAACGGCAAACCCTTTATTCCTTGGTCCAAGACATCAGGAATTACTTTTTTAATTATATTTAATGACCCATTTACATCTGCATTTAATAATTTATTTTTCCTGGTTTTATACAACCCTCTTGTTACTCTTTTTCCACTAAATTTCGTTTTTTTATCTCCATATTTTGGTAATTTATCCCCATCTAAACAGCTTGATTGAGATGTATAAGATTCTTCTGTAATTATTACTTTTATTCCTCTTAATTTCGCTTTATATGTTAACATCTCTATTAAGTTATAATGAGGGATATTAACAAATTGTTGATTGTTCTTTTTCCCTAATTTTATCTCGTTTTTCCATGTCTGATTATGCCCGATAATTAAGATTCCTATTTCATGGTTGACACACCAATCTATTACTCTTTTACTTGCTGTATGGAGATAATTTTCTACTCGACAATTTCGTTTCGGCTAAGAGCCGACATGAATGTGAGTTAATTTTTTTAACTTCGGAGAATTACTTTGATTGTGGTTAGCTTGTAATTTAGATTGTAAACAAGAGCGCTGTTTATTATAAAAGGTATTAATCGCTTTTAATGGTCTGCCTTTAATCATGCTTAGGTGAAATTCCTATTTGATTTGTAGTTACAGCCATTAAATTATTTACTCCTAAATCTACTCCTGCTACTTGTTGATTTTCTGTTGTTGAGTCCGATTTTTCATAGACTATTTCTATTATGTAACAGCTACTTTTGGGGACGATCCCTGATAAATCAAAGTAGGATGACTACTCAAAAAACAAGTTTTATGACAATAACCATCATCAACTTTCATCAAAGGTAAATTATGACTCTTCAAAACTCCT
>NZ_JAAHGT010001368.1 GCF_010672385.1 Okeania sp. SIO2F4 | reverse complement strand
GGTACATCCCGTAAATAAGGAAAACATAGCTCATTCCTGGAGGGCCAAACATCACGGCATTTCGTGGGGTACGACTACGATAACCGTGACAAGCAGGGTCTCCTGGTGCATAAGCTTCGGTTTCTACTATTGTGCTGCGGATAATTTGGTCATCGGATATTCGTCGCACTAAAGTACAACCCACTAAATCTGGGGCAACTTCGGGGGACGGGCGTTTTAGCCAAGTATTGTCTATAATCTCATTTGTTTGAGTAAAATTCATTATTCAAGGAGAATCTGCAATTATGGATATCAAATTAATTCTAGTGGGATTAACTGTTTTGTTTACTATTGGTTGTCTGTTCTTTGGTACACAAAATGGGTTCTATGATACCGATGATTATCATGGAAATGGTTCCGCTCACTAAGTAGGTTAGGACTTACGCATAGAACATATATGTAGAGTTTAAAAACTATAGCGTTATAGTTTTTTGCGCTATATGTAGTACCCATGCGTAAGTTCTGTAGGTATTCACTTTACTAAGTAGGTTAGGACTTACGCATAGACCGCATAGACCATATATGTAGAGTTCAAAAACTATAGCGTTATAGTTTTTTGCGCTATATGTAGTACCCATGCGTAAGTTCTGTAGGTATTTATTATAGTGATGTAGAGTATTCTTGCTCAAATCTTTTATTTTTTCAATTTTTGATAATTTATTTCTTGGGTAGAACACTTGTCTATCCAAGAATTTTTTTTAATATTGTTACAAAGAGTGTCAGCAAGGAAGAAGGAAGAAGTTTTTTTATGACTAATTAAGCGGAGGTAATATGATCTACTAGATTAATCCTAATCTCTGTCAATCAGGTAAATATTCAAAATCGAGACTTTCTGCAAAAGTAAAGGGAGATTGTTCTGGAAAAATATCAACTTTAACTCCTGTTTCGTTAGCTGCTTTAAGCCTACTTATTTGATAGGATTTATCAAATATTTCTGGCAAAAGTGGTTTGAGATTAGGGCTATCTTCTAGTAGTAATTATAGAGAAATTCGCTGTTCGATAATAGTATTTTTCCAGATTTCAGTTCTTTTTTATGGCTGATATTTCCACTCGAACGGGTGCATCAATAGAATAATTAAACTATTTTTTAGCTCTCGTTTTTCACTCCTACCCATACTTTCTATTTATTCAATTAAATTAGGAATATTTATTTCGGTAAATTTTCCTACTTTTAATAAGTTTGCAGTTGTTTGTACCCACAATAAAAAATCTCGATCGTAAATATTTGAGGATGTTGTTTCTGGGAATTTAGTCATAATTATCTCACCATGTAAAAGAGCAGTCAGCTATCAGCTATTAGGTATTTTTTTTTGTTTGCTATAAAAGCCTTATTAATTCAGCAAAATTTACCGAAGAATAAAGGTATCAAGCCTTCTATTTCAAGAGAAAAAAGTGCTCTTGAATTTCCTTATATTCAATTCCCGAACGGTTTTCATTGGGTGCATCTCAATTAAGCTATAAGTAATTATACTCAAGAAGAAGGAAGACTCAAACCACTTGGTTAATTCAGACGATAGAGCATCCTGATGTTTTAGACTTTGCGATCGCGTCCAAGACGAATGAA
>NZ_JAAHGT010001367.1 GCF_010672385.1 Okeania sp. SIO2F4 | reverse complement strand
TCATAAATATAGAAGCAGATTTTGCTACTTATGAAATTCCTTGTGGAGCAATTAAAAGAACTACTAAACCTGAGACAGAAAGAGAAAAAGCAAAATGGGAAGTTCCCGCTCTACATTGGGCAGATATTAGTAAAGATAATTATGGAGTAAGTTTATTGAATGACTGTAAATATGGATATGACGCAAAACCAGATCAATTACGTTTAACTTTATTGAGAGGTTCGACTTGGCCTGACTCGGAAGCAGATGTAGGAATTCACGAATTTACTTATGCTATTTATCCTCATATCGGAAGTTGGGAAAATGCTGGAACTGTGCAACGAGGTTATGAATTAAATATGCCTTTCCTTGTCAAAGTAATGCCTTTGATTAGTAAGGAAAAATCTCATGGAAAGTTGCCACAAACTTATCGTTTTTTAGGTTGGGAAACTGAGAACTTAATTTTGATAGCGTTGAAACGGTCAGAGGATAATCAACGTTGGATTTTCAGATGTTATGAATGTTTGGGAAAAGAGGCAAAATTAAAATTGGAAAGTGATACTGGTTTAGGGATAGGAAAAGTTGTGAATTTGTTGGAGCAAGATGTTAGTGAAGCTAATATGGAGTTTGACAGTAAGAGTTGTGAAATTTCACCTTGGAAAATAGTCAGTTTTTCCTTAGATTTTCTGTAGTTATGAATTTGGGAAAATTATGGTAGTTGAGATGAGCGATCGCTTGCCTTAGATAGGTATATCTCTGGGGATGTTAAATTTTTGTCTGTGGGAAGTGCTGAATTTTCTGAATTTATCTTTTGCCTACCTTAGGAATTTCTACTGTGTGAAAAAATCCTCATTTTGCCTTTGACTGTGAGAGTGAAAATTTTCCAATAAATATAGATATAGCTCTGGGAATGTGAAATTTTTGGTTGTGGCAAGTGCTGAATTTTTCTCTTTTGTGTTTTACCTCTCTCAGAAATTTCTGCTGTGGGGAAAAATCCTCATTTTGCCTTTGACTGTGAGAGTGAAAATTTTCCAATAAATATAGA
Organism: Okeania sp. SIO2F4; assembly: GCF_010672385.1. Taxonomy (GTDB): domain Bacteria; phylum Cyanobacteriota; class Cyanobacteriia; order Cyanobacteriales; family Microcoleaceae; genus Trichodesmium. The sequence goes on along the minus strand of NZ_JAAHGT010001367.1, from coordinate 579 downwards.
TATAGCTCTGGGAATGTGAAATTTTTGGTTGTGGCAAGTGCTGAATTTTTCTCTTTTGTGTTTTACCATTTTGTCTTTGAGTATGGCAGTGAAAATTTATCCATAAATTATAGATATATCTGTGGGAATGTGAAATTTTTGGTTGTGGCAAGTGCTGAATTTTTCTCTTTTGTGTTTTACCATTTTGTCTTTGAGTATGGCAGTGAAAATTTATCCATAAATTATAGATATATCTGTGGGAATGTGAAATTTTTGGTTGTGGCAAGTGCTGAATTTTTCCTTTTTATCTTTTGCCTCTCTCGACAATTTCTGCTGTGGGGAAAAATCCTCTTTTTGTCTTTGACTGTGAGAGTGAAAATTTTCCTATAAATATAGATATATCTGTGGGGATGTGAAATTTTTGGTTGTGGCAAGTGCTGAATTTTTCTCTTTTGTGTTTTACCTCTCTCAGAAATTTCTGCTGTGGGGAAAAATCCTCTTTTTGTCTTTGACTGTGAGAGTGAAAATTTTCCTATAAATATAGATATATCTGTGGGGATGTGAAATTTTTGGTTGTGGCAAGTGCTGAATTTTTCTCTT
>NZ_JAAHGT010001366.1 GCF_010672385.1 Okeania sp. SIO2F4 | reverse complement strand
TGAAAAAGTTAATATTACATTACATTCCTTTGTCAAAAATGTCAAGTCTTTGCTAGTGAAATTACGCCAAAATAATTATTGACTCAGATGTTAACTTGTTTAATAGTTAGTGATGAAAATTTTATCTATAATTGTAGCTTTATTTGCCTTGAATACTCCAAGTTTAATATTGATTAATATTGAATTTATAGGATGATTTTAGCTTGTATTCTTAATCCCGTACTTAAAATTAAAAGCATCTCAATTTTGATGTTTAACGGAATAAGTTATGGGAGTTTTCCTCCTACTCTTAAGGGAAAGGTTGAATTTAAAACAACTCCTCTCCTGACTCCTTACAGTAATTACTCAATACCGAAGATTCACTCCAACAAATAATATTTAGCAATAGAAAATCCAAGTATAGCAAAGTTTATGCTAATTGGTATCAGAACTTATACCAAATCCGGTTGAGTTATAAGGCAATAAGGTTTCCTGCGGAATGCTGCGCAAACATATAAGACCAAAACTCATAAGGTATGGAATCATTAGATGAGTTTTTGAGATTACCCCAACTGCCAAAAAAAATCCTTAACTGAACTGTATTGATCTGTGGACTCATCTACTTTCCTTCTTCCTTCTTCTTCAAAAAATCCTTAACTGAACTGTATTGAGTTATAAAGGTTATTGCTGAGGGAAGCACTCATGCAAAAGACAAGAGGCAAAAGGAATAATTCAAGAGGAAGTTAAAGTACTACTCCGACAAGCGGATTTAGTATTATTTAATTAAAAATTAATTTGTTTTGATAAAATTTATTGTTATAATTAGATATTATACAAAATCAGGAAAGCATAAAATGATGGCACAAATGAATCAAAATTCACTAGAATTGGCTAATAAAAATTTACCTGTTCCAGTTAATCAAACTTGGGAACAAACAACTCAAAACTTACCGCAACAAGTTAAACAAACTTTGATTGAGCATCGAGTTCCAATTGCAATGGGTGTGGGGGCGGTTGTTTTAACTCCAATTCTTTTACCTTTGTTGAAACCTGTGGCTAAGGCAACTATTAAAACAGGAGTTTCTTTATTGGAAAAAACTAAAGGCGCTCTGGCAGAAACAGTAGAAGTTTTTGGAGATATTGTAGCAGAAGCAAAGGCAGAAGTAGCAGCAGAAACACAACATAAAGCTAACTTAAAAGCGGGTGCATATTCCCAACAAGAATTGAATACAAATAAATCAGCCACTCCATAGATTAAACTATAAATTTGATACTCTCTCCTTGCTTTATTTCGAGAGAGTTATACCAAATTCATGCATAGATAGTTACGTTTAATAATTAATAATTAATAATTAACAATTAATAATTATTGAAGTAGCACTCAGAACTGGGCTATCAGCTTATCAAGGTGTATAATGGGGGATAACTCAAGAGAAGCATCTCCGCGTCTACAAACCCCCAAAAAAGCGCACCACTAATTTTTAAAATATAGTGGAGGACTTAAACCCTTGGATTTTTAGCTGACAGCTAATTAATTACCTCTTCTTAAATTACAGATAGGATTGGTTAAAAGGAAAAATTTTTTTTGTCAAAATAGGGAGTAAGAAATAGACAAAAACTTCGCTTTTTA
>NZ_JAAHGT010001365.1 GCF_010672385.1 Okeania sp. SIO2F4 | reverse complement strand
TCCTAGAAATAACAATTATTCAAAAATATAAAAAATATAGTAGTAGCAATCGTTAAAAATTGCTAGATTGGCTATATCAATGTTTGACTATTGCCATGGTTCGGGAATTAATAAATAAGGCTTGCTGATTAACTCTAAAAGCTTTTATCTGTAAATTATTTAGCCTTTTTTCTGTGAAAAAAGTGCCAGCTTTTCGCTTACTCTAGTTCAAAATATGAGTATTTTGAGCAGACAAGGGCGGAAAAATTTTAGACAATTTTTTCTTCTACTTCCTCTGTAATTTCTATTCCTCTTGACTCCTGACTCCTGACTTCTACCCTCACCCCTAAGAGTTTTCAGCAAACCCTAAATAAACCTTCTCAAGATATAGATACATCTATTAAATAATTTATTGAACGATTACCTAACTATAGTAATCCGCCCATTGGTTGTGGCAAAATTCTATACTGAAAAAGTTTTGGGAAATTGAATATTTGACCAGAGGGCAAAAAACTTAAATAGCCACTTAACTACTTTAAAAGAACTGCAAAGATGATAGAATTGTTTAATGAAATTTTGGGCTGGCAACCAAATATCTTCAACGGGGTTTTGCTCAGGGGCGTTTGGGGCAAATTTTGTACAATTTATCAACCATTTCTATATGCGTTCAATAATTATTAATTATTAATTATTGAACACATCATATTGCTTCTTTAAATAGTTTTGTAAATCTGATAATCTCAGATAATCTTGTGCCCTCAGCCACTCAATTATTTGCTCTTTTTCTTCGGCCTTTAAGTAACCTTGTGTTCCAATACAATTGAAGCCTTAAACTTTCTACACCATGAAACAGTGCTTGGTTTTTCCATTCGCCCTCTAAACTGTGAGAAACATTTAATAATTCTTTGACTTTATGGTAGGATTTTCCCGACAAAATCATTTTGACCGCTCAAGCTCTTTTTATTTCTTTTGACTATGCATGTTTGATTGATAAAACCATCTAGTTTATCTATAATATTCATTTTTTGTCTTTTGACTGGATCTGTTATTCTTACTATTATATCTGTTGCCACCTATGCACGGATTGCTATAGCAATCCGCCCATTGATTGTGACAATTTTTATAATAGTTAATTTGAGCTGAAAAACTTTAAAATTCTGACTCGGTATTCCTGAGTTATGACTCCTAACTGCCACCAAAATATTACAACTTAAATAGGATTATTATAGTAGTGTTGTCTGGGGATACAAGGCTTAGAAAATAAGCTGCAAAAATTAATGGCAAAAGGCAATTTTTTATCTAGAAAAATTTTCCCATTTAGCAGATATTCCAGATTATATATTTTTGAATTTAGGTATTGCTTATGAACACCAGGGAAACTATTAAACTGCTACTTAAATATATAAAAATTTCAGTAAAAATCATCATAATAAAATTTCTCTCTTTCGTTTAAGTACTTTACTTGGTTGTCAACAGCAATGGTTTATAGCTAAATCTTTCCTAGAAAAAGAAATTAGGGAATAGCAGAAAATAAATTATCCCAATTTTTGTACTATATCCTTACCGAATCATTAATAATTAATAATTATTAATTAAATAATTCAGCTTTCTTTGCCGACCCAATAAAGGGA
>NZ_JAAHGT010001364.1 GCF_010672385.1 Okeania sp. SIO2F4 | reverse complement strand
ACTCTACAGAGTTTTCCAATATATTGATACAGATAGGTCAGGATATATAAGTTTAGATGAGTTACAAACTTATATTCGTAGTATCGATACCGATATTAATGATGTTCAAATTGAGAATATGATGAAAGCTGCAGACACAAGTGGTGACGATCTAATCAGTTACGAGGAGTTTCAAGCAGTATTTAAATCCTTGAAATCTTAGGCCAAAATTGATTAGTGTCTAATTCCATAAATTATATAGCGTTTCTCAGGTCGTTGGAGGTACACCTATTTTTATTTCTTTTCTATTCCCTATTCCCTGTTAAGTGTTAAGTGTTCCCAGTTAAGTGTTCCCTAAAACAAAGGAATGCGCGTACCTCATCAGGATGGAAATTGCTATAGCAGTTTTCATGAATAAGACTTACGCAAAGTATCAAATAATATCATGTCCGGTTGAATAGTTATAATTAGAGCTTCGTAGTATGGCTTGAGCAATAATATCGATGCAATAACTCTGCTTAATATTCTTTAATATTCTTTAGTGTCTATAGGGTAAGATTGATATCAATTCCAGCCAATTAAAAATTGCTTTTAGGTTAATTTGGATACAATATTTATTTCAGTATAGTAGTAGTAATAAAGATATGGTTAAGTGCTAAAAAAAATATTTTGCTTGAGAAAAAAAAAATTGAGTGATGCTAGGTAATATTTCTGAAACCAAAATCCATCGAATACGATGGGCACTGACCCTGGGTTGGTGCCTCCTAATTGTTTCACTATTCTACGATCCAATATCCAGTCAGCTAACAGAACCTTCCAATGCACTAAGTCCCTTCAGACTCAATATAGAAAACTGCGTCCTGGTACAAGGAAAATGCCTTGAAGAGATACCCTATCCGATGGGAGCTTCTATTTTTTGGGGTATGATCGTGCCTTCTGGTGTTTTCATGTTGTTTGTGTTAGGACACGAATTTTGGCGACGAATTTGTCCCCTATCCTTTATTTCACAAATTCCTCGTGCCTTGGGATGGGAACGTAAACGCACCCGCGTCAATCCGAGAACGGGGAAAGTACGCAAGGAATTGGTCAAAGTCGCCAAAAATTCATGGCTAGCTCGGAATCATCTTTCCCTACAATTTGCCCTTTTCTTTCTAGGGTTGTGTAACCGCATTCTTTTCGTCAACTCCGATCGTTTGGCTTTAGGTTTGTTTTTAACATTCACCATTCTTGCAGCACTAACGGTCGGTTTCCTCTATGGTGGTAAGTCTTGGTGTCAGTATATTTGTCCGATGGCTCCTGTACAAAAGATTTATGCACAACCAAGAGCATTGCTCAACAGTACTGCTCACAAAGGCGATCGCCAACCCATTACGCAGTCCATGTGTCGGACGGTAAGTCCTGATGGTAAAGAGTTGAGTGCCTGCGTTGCTTGTCAAAGTCCTTGTATTGATATAGATGCCGAAAAGTCCTATTGGGATGAAATAGACAACCCGCAGCAGCAAATGCTCTACTACGGCTATGTTGGCATTACAATTGGGTATTTTTTCTATTACTATCTTTATGCGGGTGCCTGGGATTATTATTTATCGGGGGCTTGGGCTCACGAAGAAAACCCAATACTGCTGTTTTAAAT
>NZ_JAAHGT010001363.1 GCF_010672385.1 Okeania sp. SIO2F4 | reverse complement strand
TTGCCAGTGATTTCCTCCACATACTCGACATATGCACGGGTTCCACTACTTGGTAACGGTCTACTCGTCTAAATCCTTTTCTTGTGTTTCCTGGATGTCCCGGTTGTCCTCCTGGTTTTCGATGACTGGAGTCTGATTCCTTTTCCTGTGTGACTGGGGTTTTTTCTGATGGACGTTCTACCAGTCGGGCTACTTGGTAATTTCTGGTAGTTGTTCCCCTTGTTTGCCAGTGATTTCCTCCACATACTCGACATATGCACGGGTTCCACTACTTGGTAACGGTCTACTCGTCTAAATCCTTTTCTTGTGTTTCCTGGATGTCCCGGTTGTCCTCCTGGTTTTCGATGACTTGAGTCTGATTCCTTTTCCTGTGTGACTGGGGTTTTTTCTGATCGCTTCAGTAGATCGCTTGAAGGGGGTAATGATCGGGTTTGACTATCTTTAATTACATAGTTCTTTGAGCCGTTCTACTTCTTCAATCAGTTTTTCTATGAGGCGTTGCTGTTGCTTGCGCCAGTTCTACCAGAGCTTCTTTGGACAGTAGCTTTAGGTCTTTTCGATCTTTTGGGATATCTGGTAGCTTAAATTTCATTTCTTATCAGAAATACAAACCTTTCCTCTTTTGTTAACCCCTACACCTGAATGCTTACTACTAACTAATGATTTATTTACATTTTTTTATTAGTTAAAATCATAACTATGTTCACTCTCCACTCTTCATTGAATCTATCTTTGGTATCTTATAACGGTTAAGGAAAATTTTATTGGGACTCAAAATTAATTTTGTCAGTAATTCATCATTTATTGATCGTAGATAGATTAATATACAAAATAGAAATCTTCTAATTGATTAAGCTATCCTGACAAAAAAAGTATGCAAGCTACTACACCTGTTGCATTTTCCCCAGTTTCTAAAAATTCCTCTAGTCAAGCAAAACCTGGAGTATTCTCTAAACAAAAAAAGTTTACTTATTTAGGAATAACAATTGAAAGTACAACTAAATTATTGACTAATATCCTAATCTCTGCTTGTATAACTTCAGCTTTGTTAAAATTGTTACCTCATTACCAATCTATTCAAGAAAAACTACAAGTTATTGAATCTGAAATTGAAGCTACAACAGAGAGACTGAATAATGAGAAGGAAAATTTTAGTCGCTATTTTGATCCTAGTCAAGCTAAAACTATTATGCAAGAACAAAGTAACCGAGTAGACCCTAATCAAATACCTATAATTTGGCTAGAAAATAATGGTGTTAAACCTAATTTAGAATCTAATTCATCTCCATAATTATCTTGGGGTGGGGAAATAATAATATAATACTGGAAAATTGAGAAAAGCTGAATATTAGCTCAATAGCATTAGATGGCTAAATCTCAAACTTTCTAATTTCCAGTCTTATTTAATCCTCAATCCTGAGATAGAAAGAGATTTTTGATTAGGCTAAAATTTCCAGTGACTCAAATAGATAAAAATTATGAGAATTTTATCACTATTCTCTGTTCCTACTGTATTTGATATTCCCAATTATAATTATTGTAGAAGAGATATTAGTTATAGTTACTAAATCTATAGAAAAATATTCCTTGACAAGTGTTTTAATTAAGTGTT
>NZ_JAAHGT010001362.1 GCF_010672385.1 Okeania sp. SIO2F4 | reverse complement strand
AGTAATATCATGTCCTGTTGAACAGTTATAATTAAAGTTTGTAGTAGGGCTTGAGCAAAAAGTATGTATCGGGCTGAGAGCCCTACTACAAACCATATACTTTTTTTGATCACTGATTATCCGGACATGATATAATTGATAATTTATGGATAAGAATTGATTCTATTTTGAATTTTCACCAGATGTCTAATTACTACTCTAAATACTTACACTCCTGACTTTTCAATATAACTATCAATTAAAGTAGATAATGCCTGTTGAGCATAATCAGCACCTCCAGAAAATCCTTCAATAGTAGCCATCAAACTTGCCCCTCCAATTAGAAGTAAATATTGTTGAGAAAATGATTCTGAATCTTTTACTCCTGCTTGTTCAGCTAATTCCTTAATCTGTATCCGAATAGACTCTCTAACTCCTAAATGCCAGATAAAAAATTACAAGCATTACGTCGCTTTACTCAACAAATTGTACAAACTCGTGGCTGGGTTAAAGATAATGAAATTGAAGAATTTATGGCAGCCGGATATAGTAAACAGCAGGTATTAGAAGTGATTTTAGGTATTGCGATTAAGGTCATCCACAATTACACTAATCATATTGCTAAAACACCTTTAGATAAACAATTTAAACCTAACATTTGGTTAAAACCAGATACAAATTCATTAATGGATAATGGATAATGGATAATGGATAATGGATAATGGATAATTGATAATTGATAATTGATAATTAGACATCTCCAAAAATAAAAAATTAAATAAATTATCGAGAATAAACCGTCAATTATTTTCCCGTACTCCCTACTCCCTCTTTTCTGGAGATATCTATTGATAATGGATAATTACCTCTCCCTCAAACAGATTGAATTAACGCGGTAGAGAAAATTTTTTCTTGTTTTTCCTTTAAAGGAGAGACTTTTTTCGTTAATTATTGGCTTTGTTGTATGAAAGTAGGGATGAAACATCCGTTTCGCTGTGCGACATGAAAGGTGGAGCGCTTTGGCAGCTATATCCCTCAGTTTCGGGAGATTGATGTTTTATTCATCTATTGTCCAATAGTTACAGCAGTTTCTGGGGGTTATGAAGTACATATGGGGAGTCTAGTCACAGCTATATATTTTCATGTAACAAAGCCTTAATTATTCGGTAATTGAAATTCTAAAACAACAATATATGTTATTAGCTTAATATTTTGAAAGTGCTTGTTAGTTAACTATTTAGTAGAACTAAGGGCGAGATTAGTTTCAGTTTAACTATCAGGACTTACGCAGTACAACGTATTTTCGTCATTGCGACCGACAGGGAAGCAATCTCAAATCCTAGTTTTTCGTACCTCATGCGTAAGTCCTGAGTGTATTACGCTGAAAAAGGAGCGCATTTTGGGCAAATTAAGGACAGAAAAATTGAGGGACAATTCTTACTCCTACCTCCTCTATAATTCCCCTAACTCCTGTCTCCTGTCTCCTGTCTCCTGACTCCTACCCCTATTAAAAGACTTTATTCAGCAAAGCCTAAATATTCTGAGTTTATAGATAACTTCAAAATTAACTACAATCAATTTCTGCCAAAATTGCATCTAAGATTTATTGGACGCCTTGTTGTATCAATTTTATT
>NZ_JAAHGT010001361.1 GCF_010672385.1 Okeania sp. SIO2F4 | reverse complement strand
AGAGCCTTAATGCGTAGTGCTATATTTTGCGGATGGGAACACGCGGGGTGCGTAAGACGCAAGCGGTCAGACCCCGCGTCGCCGACAGGCGCAAGCGGTGCGACCCCGCGTCGCCGACAGCTCGCTTGCGGAACGCGCACTCCTGTGAGGGAATGCTGACCAAGAGAGGGAACGCCCACGCTCGAAGGCTGCTGGGCTAGCAGTGTCAGCGCCAGTCGCTCATGGGGGAGACCCCCTTTGGCGGCGCTGGCAAGTCTTTAGGAGCGCGCCTTTAGACCTGAAGGGAGTAAATCCCGCTTATGCTGGTGCATTGTTAGCGCAGCTCCTCTGTAAAGAGGCAGCAGAAAGCCCCTACCAGCAATGTTAGGGAATCCCGCGCTGTCTCGCGTATAGCAGCGTCGGGAGGATGTCAACTGAAGTACTTCAGATATATCACCTTGTAACTTTTGTAATTTTTGTATTATTCTGCTATACGCAATAGTAAAATATAGAATTAAATCTTATGTTTGTTGGTACAACTGAAGCTGCTTCTTTATTAAATATTTCTGCTCAACGAGTCCGAGTTTTACTCATGGAAGGTCGGATTCAAGGCGCTCGGAAAATTAATGGTCGAACTTGGGGAATTCCTCTGTACAAAGGAAAACCTAGAGTCTCCGGTAGAAAACGTGGTCCTAAACCCAATTGGTATCCTCAGCGCCACTGCGGAAAAAATACAATTCATTTCAATCGACCTAATATAGAGAAAAATCGAAAGCTCAAAAAGGTCGATCCTCAAGCCAAAGACGAATATGTACTTTCTGCCCAACGTGGGTCTGAGATTTTAGGTAAAGGTCACGAAATAGAGATTCACGGTCCTTGTCGGATTGTTTATCGACCAGACAAACCTCATAGTTGTGGAGCGACTGTGTGGATTGAGACTTTAGCAACAGCAACAGTGTTTAATTTTGATGGTACAGTGCAGCGGGTTGATAATAAATGGGTTTGGGAAGAGGAGGAAATGTGGAAAATTAACAAGAAAAGTATTGAGGAATTAATTAGGCTTTCTTGATTAAATCTCAAAAAAATATGGGTAAAAGTCTATCGATTGTAAGCGCATTCAGCTATTAGCAGTTAGCTAGAGCGCATGGGACCTGCAATAATACCCTGCTTTTAAGGCTATGCTTTAAGCAATAGCTGATAAATGCTTATGCAAAATTAATTGTATAAGTCTAAGTAGGTCGGCGGGAAAATTTATCACTATGTAACGAAAAGCTCACGGGGTGACAAGGTAGCTGAAAGCTATATATAGAGGTGGACTTATCAAATAAGCTGAAGAATAGTTCAACTAAAATCCCACTATTATTGAGAATAGATGGGGGTGTGGTGCGTTCGCGGAGCGTTGCGGAGCGCAGTATCGCGCCACACAGTAGCTTGATTATTTATTCAAATAACTGGCAAAACAGTTAAAAAGTCCGATCAAAAAGGGTTGGTAATTACAAATAAAAATTAATAAAAGTGAATATATTAGGCTTTGATCAAAACCAGATCGAACAAAAGTTGAGTCCATCTCAAATAATAACATTACAAATATTATTATACTTAACATCAGTACATAAAACCGTACAAATATCAAAATTAAGTACT
>NZ_JAAHGT010001360.1 GCF_010672385.1 Okeania sp. SIO2F4 | reverse complement strand
TATTGTTGAGGTTAACAAAACTAAGTTATTCTAACAGTTAATTGTGAGGCTAGTATCCAAGTAGGTACTTTTAACCAAAAATGTATAGCAATCCGCGCATAGGTTGCGGGTAATCAAAAAGTAGATCAAAAAACCGAAACTCGTACCTGTTCCATGTTCCCAGTTAAGTGTTCCCTGTTCCCTAAAAGCGGTAAGATTTTTATACACAAATAAAATAGGATTGCTATAGTAGGATATAAGCCCAAAGTTAAATTTCTACAATAATAAGTTTGGGAACTAAAATTATCCAAAGTTTCAATGGTAGAAAATATTAATATTAGAGTAGCAAACCTACAAGAAAATTATCTAATTGCCAAACATCTTTATCTAATGTGGCAAGATATTGGTGTTCCTGATGAATCGATTCAATCTAACTGGTTAGAAATCACAAAAGAATATATTGATAACGCTCGGCATAAATTATTTTATCAAGCCTTTATTGCTGATATAAGTAATACAATAGTTGGTTCAGTTAGCTGTAAAATATTCGCTGGTTTATATCCAAATATTATCAAGCCGGAATATCGAAAACAGGGTTATATTTGGGGAGTTTATGTTGAACCAGATTATCGCCGTCAAGGAATTGCTAAAAAATTGATGGAAGAAGCTATTGCTTACCTCAAGTCTATTAGTTGTACTAAAGTTATTCTTCATGCTTCCCCCCAAGGCAAACCTCTATATTCTCATCTTGGCTTTGATGAAAATAATGAAATGGGGTTAGACTTATCTTAGAATTATATTTCCTTGTTCCTCATTACAAAATGCCAAAAAAACAAAAGTTTCCTTATCTTCTTGGTTCTAAATGGACGGCAACTCAAAAAACTTGGGGATGGCGACATTTCCAAGTAGTAAATCGTAAAAATCAAGGTCAATGGGTATTTGCTGAAATGGTAGCATCCTGTGACTCAACTGTGAGATTTTGGCTAAATGCTAAACAACTAAAAGACCGCTCTCTTTGGCAACCTGGATGGCAATCAACACAAGAGTTAGAACCTCTTGAATAATAAAAATGGATACCAGTTGATGAGATTTTTTCCTTTCACTCTGTTTAAGTCGCAATGACACTTCAACTCCTAATAAAAATAGATCCTAAAGGAGATTAAGGAGATTCCTTCCTACCACTCCGTTCCAGTCCCAATGACAGGATAAGTAGAACAGGTTTTCGCCTTGTACCAATGTCCTAACTTTAACGCCTAATTATACTATAAGTTATAGTATGAAGTTTTCGACTTTACTCATATAAAATGTTTCTAGAAGTTGATGAGATTCCTTCCTGCTACTCCGTTCCAGTCCCAATGACATAATATAGCAATCAGCCCATAGGTTGCGGGTAATCAAAAAGTAGATAAAAAAACTGAAATTCCCACCTGTTCCCAGTTAAGTGTTCCCTCACAGGAGTGCGCGTTCCCTCTCTTGGTCAGCATTCCGCAAGCGAGCTGTAGGCGACGCGGGGTCTTACCCATTGCGTCTATCGCACCCCGCGGGGTCGCACCCCTATTCCCTAAAAGCAGTAAGATTTTTATACACAAATAAAATAGGATTGCTATACTATCTTTAAACTTGGAAATTTTATAGATATTCCTCGATA
>NZ_JAAHGT010000136.1:10024-15143 GCF_010672385.1 Okeania sp. SIO2F4 | reverse complement strand
TCTTCTTGAATTATCTTTTCTCCTATTTTTTGCCAACTTCTATCGAGAGTAGTTTCTACTGTTAAACCCCCTCTTGCCAAAACTTCTGGGGAAACATATTTTGGTAACTCCTTCTGAATATAGTTACCAAAATATGGAGCTTCAACTATGAGACGTTTCGGCGCACTAGGTTGTACTTCCATTGGTTTAGCGATCGCTGTTTTTGCCCGCTCATCAGAAATCAAACCTGCTTTTTGCATTTCTGCTAATACTATATTTCGCCGACCTTTAGCTGCTTCTGGGTTAACTAAGGGTGAATATTGACTGGGTGCAGGAGGCAAACCTGCCAAAGTTGCCATTTCTGCTAAAGTTAAACCGGACACTGGTTTGCTAAAGTAAACCCATGCAGCATCAGTTACTCCATAAGCACCGGAACCCAGATAAACTATATTTAGATATAGTTCCAGAATTTCTTCTTTAGATAACTCCTTTTCCATTTTCCAAGCTAGCATTGCTTCTCGGAGTTTGCGCCAAATAGTTTGTTCCATATCTAGGAAAACCATCCGCGCTAACTGTTGGGTAATGGTGCTACCCCCTTGAACTACATCTCTAGCAATTATATTAAATACAAATGCTCTAAGAACTCCCTGATAATCAACTCCTTTATGTTCATAAAAACGTCTGTCTTCAATAGCAATAAAAGCTTGAACTAAAGGAGTGGGAATATCTTCTAATTTAATTTTTTCTCTAGTAGCAGGTCCGGTTTGTTGAATAATTTTACCATCGGCAGCTTTTATTGTTAAAGTACCGTCTCTACTATAGGAGGAAATATCAGCAATTTCTGGTAAACTTTGCTGTAATTTTCGCCACTGCCATCCACCGTAAATAACAATACTACTAATTCCAATTAAACCTAATCTTAACCATAGCTTTCGAGTAAATAAAATTTCTTTTATATTTACGTTTATACTATTTTTACTTATCTTGTTTTCCGTAGCATTAGCTTGTTTTTTCTTGTTTTTTATTTCATCAAGTTGATGTGCTTTTCGGGGAAGTATATCTTTTTTATCTAACATATTTGATGCTGAATTTAAGTGATTTTTATTGCTCCTAACTTGAGATTCTATATACTTAGACTTTCTGATAATATCTGCTTCTGTTTCTGAGAATATTTCTTTAATATTTTTCTGTTCTTTATCTGTCACTTTTTCCTCTTATATTTGTTTTTTTACTATTAGGATTTTATTAGTTATATCATGTCCTGTAGCATCGGTATTGTAAGTGCGAAGGTAAGAAAGAAGGAAGAAGTTTTAAGATAAGGAAAAACCTTAAATATGGTAGATATTTCCCCAGCTTTTACAGATAACGATAACAATGGACATGATATTATATCAAATCCAGTAGCACTTACAGTAGTTTTCCTGCACGGTAGACCACAGTAGGGGCGATTCGCGAATCAGTAGGGGCGATTCACGAATCGCCCCTACTCGGTTTTGTTTGTGACGTGAGGTCATCAATATGAAAAGCGCTATATGATAAAATATTAAAACCTATTCAGGATTGCTATATTAGGTACTTATAAAAAATATTATGTTTATATAAGATAAATTACTTTGAACTTTTGAGTTTGGAGTTGATAACTTTTCCTATCCTACAGAAAGTTGAGAAAATTGTCATTCTAGAGAAATAAGCATACCTGCCTTTTTTCAGTTATCTCAGTTATCAGAGGTTAATTTTAATTTTTTACTTTTGACTTTTACCGAAAAATTGTGGTTTAAAGCCTCCCCTTTTAAGGGGATAATAAAGAAAAATTTTCATTATTAGTCAATCCTATCCGTTTTCAAGGAGAGGTAATTATTAATTATTCATTATTAATTATTCATTATTAATTGTTGAAAGCGGTTTTCATTTCAGTAGACCACAGTAGGGGCGAATGGCCATTCGCCCCTACAGGGTTTTGATTATGACGATGTGGTTTATCAATCAGCAAAAGCGCTGTAACTTGATAACTTTCCCTATCCCACAGAAAGTTGAGAAAATTGTCATTGTAGAGAAATAAGCATACCTTCCTTTTTTTGAGTTATCTCAGTTATCAGTTGTGATAGATTACTTTTAACTTTTTAGTTTTAACTTGATAACTTTTCCTATCCTACAGAAAGTTGAGAAAATTGTAATTGATAAAGATAAGCATACCTTCCTTCTTGAGCAATTAACTCTGCATGAGTTCCCATTTCTACTATTTTACCTTTTTCGAGAACCACAATTAAATCCACATGATAAATAGTTGATAACCGATGAGCAATAACTATGCTAGTACGTCCTTGAAAAAGTTGTTTCACAGACTCTTGAATCAATTTTTCTGACTCAGAATCTAAGGCTGAAGTTGCTTCATCTAAAATAACAATTTGGGGATTTTTTAACAAAACTCTGGCGATCGCTATTCTTTGTCTTTGTCCCCCTGATAATTTAACTCCTTGCTCCCCAATAATAGAGTTATAACCATCAGGAAAATTCAGAATAAAGTCGTGAGCATTTGCTGCTTTTGCTGCTGCTATAATTTCTTCCTCTGTTGCATCTAACTTACCGTAAATAATATTATCTCGTACCGTCCCGTAGAGCAGTAAAGTTTCTTGAGGAACAATGCCAATATGCGATCGCAATGAACTTAAACTTACATCTCTTAAATCCTTTCCATCAAGTAAAATCCCCCCATTTTTCGGGTCATAAAAACGTGCTGCGAGTTTAGCAATAGTGCTTTTTCCAGCACCAGAAGAACCCACCAAAGCAACCGACATTCCTGCTTTAATATCTAAATTAAAATTGTCAATAACTAACTCATTATCTTGATAACCAAACCCCACTTCTTCAAATTTAATATTCCCTCCAACAGAAGTTAAATTAATCGCATCTTCCTTGTCACTAACTTCCAATTTTGTATCTAAAACTGAAAAAATACTTTGAGCAGATACTCCTGCTCTTTGAACCATAGTAATTAATCCATTAAAGCGATTAATTGGTTTATTAAGAAGAGTGACATAAGTCAAAAGAGCTGTTAATTCCCCAATAGTCAAACGACCAAACATTACTCCCCAAGCACCAAAAACTAAAGTAATTACATTACCTAGTTGATTCAGAGTATTAATGATAGGTGTAGATATAGACAAAAACCGAGTTGCCTCAAGGTTTTTCTCCATATAATTATGACTAAATTCAGTAAATCGGTCAATTTCATACTGTTCATTACCAAAAGATTTGATAACCGTAATATTTGATATAGTATCTTGTAAATGATTGCTAATTATCTCCCTTGCTCGATTAGTTTCTTGGAAGATTTTTTTCAGTCTTTTCTGAGTAAATTGTAAAAGATAAATAATCAACGGCCAAGTCAGAGCGATCGCTATTGCTAGAGGCCAATTGCTAATTAAGAAATAAATAAAAACAACAATAAAAGCAAAGCTATCAATTAAAATTGCGATTAAATTAGAATTAAGTAATTGCCCGACAATTTCTACATCCCTTCCCAATCTTAATATCAATTCCCCAGTACGTTGATTTTCAAAATAACTAATAGATAAGAATTGAAGGTGTTGATATAACTTAACGCGAATACTTTTAACTGTATTTTCTCCAAAGATTTTTATCGCATACAATTGTAAAAAAGACAGTACACCTCCCACGAAACTTATCAACAGGATAAGTGCTGCTACCCAAGGCAACATATTAAATTGTTTTTCAGGAATAATTACATCAATAACATACCGATTAATTTGGGGAACAAAGAAAGTAATAAACGAAGCCAAAATTGTTAATAATATGCCTACTAAAAAAGGTATTTTATGTGGCAAACCATAACTAAATAGGCGCAGGTATAAATTCTGGGATTTTACTTTTGCCTCTGATTTTTCTACGTTTACCTGAGTTGGAATTTTGTCAATGGTATGAGATTTCATCATGTCTCAAGCTAATTAAGGTACAGTTGTTCTTCTTATTCTATACTCCCTATTGATCGAGTTGCTACAATGTAGGGACGTTGTATGCAATGTCCCTACTAAAACAAACAAATTTTGTACCTCACCAGATTTAATGGATAATGGATAATTGATAATTGATAATTGATAATGAAAACTATTTCTTATATGTCAATGCTTTGATATTTAATCAGCAGAGCAATAATTATCCATTATTAATTATTAACACCTTCTTATACTTAATATCGACTTTTTGTCATTCTATTTTCCTAACATTAAAATTTTTAGCCTTCTTACTTCTTACATCTTACTTCTTCCTTACTAATAACTAATAACTAATAACTAATAACTGATAACTGATAACTGATTTTTTATCATTCTATGAAATCTAGTTTATTCTGTATCTTGAAAATTAAGAAAAGAAAGAAGTAGAAATGTTGTATACAACATCCCTACATTAAAATTTTTAGCCTTCTTAGCGAATGATTAATTATTAATAATTAATCATTAAATAATTCGCGCCTTGAAGCCTCCCCTGGATAGGGGAAAAAAGTATTAGTATATTTCCCGATCTTCAATTCCCGTACGGTTTTAACCTTCTTGTAATTATCAATATATCAATTAATGAATTATTACTTCTTACTTCTTCCTTTTTACTTAGAAGGTATCTGTAAAATAAATCTAAATAAACACTTGAAATATTTAGTATTCGGTGGGTTACGGCGACCAGGAAAATATTATTTTATTTTGTGAGATTATTTCCGCCTAACCCACCCTACATCTACTTCTTCCTTCCTACTTCTTCCTTTTTACCTAATTAATAATTCGCGCCTTGAAGCCTCCCCTTGGATAGGGGAAAAAAGTGCTAGGATATTTCCCGTTCTTCAATTCCCGTACGGTTTTAACCTTCTTGTAATTATCAATATATCAATTAATGAATTATTACTTCTTACTTCTTCCTTTTTACTTAGAAGGTATCTGTAAAATAAATCTAAATAAACACTTGAAATATTTAGTATTCGGTGGGTTACGGCGACCAGGAAAATATTATTTTATTTTGTGAGATTATTTCCGCCTAACCCACCCTACATCTACTTCTTCCTTCCTACTTCTTCCTTTTTACCTAATTAATAATTCGCGCCTTGAAGCCTCCCCTTGGATAGGGGAAAAAA